>NZ_JAIWJZ010000031.1:0-100336 GCF_020216105.1 Enterobacter sp. K16B | reverse complement strand
TTTGTGAAAAAAGGGTGAGGGGATCAACTTTGGGGGTGAAGTGCGGTTTGATGCCCTCACCCCGACCCTCTCCCACGGGGAGAGGGAGAAGGGCACAAATCGTAGGCCGGGTAAGCGCAGCGCCACCCGGCAGGATGTTAAAAGCGAGTGTCCACGGCGGCAGCCAGCTTCTCCAGCAGCAGTTCACTGTCTTCCCAGCCCAGGCACGGGTCGGTGATGGACTGCCCGTAAACCATCTGCTGTCCGGCAACGATCTTCTGCGTGCCTTCCTTGATGAAACTTTCGGCCATAATGCCGGCGATAGCGGTTGAACCGCTGCGGATCTGCTGGCAGATCTCATCGCACACATCCAGCTGGCGGCGATGCTGTTTCTGGCAGTTGCCGTGGCTGAAATCCACCACCAGATGTTCCGGCAGGTCGAATTCGGCCAGCGACTCGCAGGCCGCCGCAATATCTTCTGCATGGTAATTGGGCTTCTTGCCGCCGCGCATAATGATGTGGCCGTACGGGTTACCGCTGGTCTGGTAGATGGTCATGTGGCCGCTCTTGTCCGGTGACAGGAACATATGGCTGGCACGGGCTGCGCGGATGGCATCCACCGCGATACGGGTGTTGCCATCGGTACCGTTTTTAAAGCCCACCGGGCAGGAGAGGGCAGAAGCCATCTCGCGGTGGATTTGGCTCTCGGTGGTGCGCGCGCCAATGGCGCCCCAGCTGATCAGGTCAGCGATAAACTGCCCGGTCACCATGTCGAGAAACTCGGTTGCCGTCGGCACGCCCAGCTCGTTGACCTGTAACAGCAGCTTACGCGCCAGCTCAATACCGTGATTCACACGATAGCTGCCGTTCAGGTCAGGGTCGGAAATCAGGCCTTTCCAGCCCACCACGGTGCGCGGTTTTTCAAAGTAGGTTCGCATCACGATCTCAAGGCGATGCTGGTACTTATCCCGCAGCCCCTGCAGCCGTTTGGCATAATCCATCGCCGCATCCAGATCGTGGATGGAGCACGGCCCAATCACCACCAGAAGACGCGGGTCTTCACCATTGAGGATTTTTTCAATGCGTCGACGGGAGGCCGTCACATGTTCCGCAACGGTGGCGGAAACGGGATGCCGCTGTGCCAGTTCAGCCGGCGTAACCAGGCTGTCAATGCGCGCAGTGCGGAGTTCATCGGTTTTATTCATGGAATGTCTCAGAAAATTTTTGCTTCATCGGCAGACTACCGGGAAGTGATGGGCATCACCTTAAACCAATCCCTGCTGATTTCAAGTTCGGGGCGACACCGCCCCGTGGTTGCCGATGATGATACCTGAATCTGAGTTAATGTACTAGCATGTTAGTACATGCGGCGGTTAAGCCCCATGATGTCGAGAATTTTGGTAGCGATCTCTTCTACCGAATAGTTGGTGCTGTTCAGCCACGGGATCTGGTTTTTACGGTACAGCGCTTCCACTTCGGAGACTTCCATTCGGCACTGGCGCATCGAGGCGTAGCGGCTATTTTCACGGCGCTCTTCGCGGATGGCGGCGAGGCGTTCCGGGTTGATGGTCAGGCCAAACAGCTTGTGCTGCAGCGGCTTCAGGGCGGCGGGCAGCACCAGGTTATCCATGTCGTCAGCAATAAACGGGTAGTTGGCGGCGCGAATACCGAACTGCATCGCCAGATAGAGGCTGGTCGGGGTTTTGCCGCAGCGCGACACGCCCAGCAGGATCACCTGCGCCTGGTCGAGATTACGCAGAGAGATACCGTCATCGTGCGCCAGGGTGTAATCAATGGCGGCGATACGGGCATCGTACTTGGTCAGGTTACCGGGATTAAGCCCGTGGGTACGGTGGGCGATGGGCGTCGGGTCGAGCTTCAGTTCGCTTTGCAGCGGGGCCACCAGCGCCTGCACGATGTCCTGACAGAAGCCTTCACTCTGCAGAATGATCGAGCGAATCTCGGGGATCACAATCGAGTAAAACACCAGCGGGCGGACGCCGGTCTGCTGATAGATGGCGTCTATCTGGTCTTTCACCGCTTTGGCGCGGCTCTCATTTTCGACAAACGGCAGCGTGATGCTGTTAATCGAAACGGGGAACTGCGACATCACCGCGTGGCCCAGCACCTCGGCGGTGATCGCCGTCCCATCAGAAATATAAAAAACGTGGCGATCGACAGCACTATCCATTTTACCCACCCTGAATATCATACGTAATTGTCTGAAAGCATAAATTAAAAAAGTAATTTATACAGCAAAGAACTTATCCTAATTATGAATGAAACGCTGTTTTTGATTTTCCTGAAAAGTGGATTTCATTTTTCAAATAGCGACTTTATTTTTGGGGTTTCTGGCTGAATATAGAGGAATCATCGGCTTAATCGTTGATGGGAAAGTATCCGAAAAGTTGAAAATTTAAATTGCTTACACGATTCACCGTTTTTTTAGCGGAAATAAATATGCCACTATAAATACGTAGTCAGGCGTTACTTACTCCGATCAAATATCACAAAAGGATTGTTTCGATGTCCAACAATGGCTCGTCACCGCTGGTGCTTTGGTATAACCAACTCGGCATGAATGATGTAGACAGAGTTGGGGGCAAAAATGCCTCCCTGGGTGAAATGATTACAAATCTGTCAGGTATGGGTGTCTCCGTACCGAACGGGTTTGCCACCACCGCCGATGCCTTTAACCTGTTTTTAGACCAGAGCGGTGTTAACCAGCGCATTTACGACCTGCTGGATAAAACGGATATTGATGACGTTACCGAGCTTGCGAAAGCCGGGGCGCAGATCCGCCAGTGGATCATCGACACACCTTTCCAGCCGGAACTGGAAAAAGCCATTCACGACGCGTACAACCAGCTCTCCGCTGATGACGCACAGGCCTCTTTTGCCGTGCGCTCTTCTGCTACCGCAGAAGATATGCCGGACGCCTCGTTTGCCGGGCAGCAGGAAACCTTCCTGAACGTTCAGGGTTATGACGCCGTGCTGGTGGCGGTGAAACATGTCTTTGCGTCCCTGTTCAACGACCGCGCTATCTCCTATCGCGTGCATCAGGGCTATGACCACCGTGGCGTCGCGCTTTCCGCTGGCGTTCAGCGCATGGTGCGCTCGGATGTCGGTTCCTCCGGCGTCATGTTCTCCATCGATACCGAATCCGGCTTCGACCAGGTGGTGTTTATCACCTCTGCATGGGGTCTCGGTGAGATGGTGGTGCAGGGGGCGGTTAACCCTGACGAATTCTACGTCCACAAGCCGACGCTGGCCGCAGGCCGCCCGGCGGTGGTGCGCCGCACCATGGGCTCGAAAAAAATCCGCATGATCTATGCCCCGACGCAGGAGCATGGCAAGCAGGTGAAAATTGAAGATGTGCCGCAGGAGCAGCGCGATCGCTTCTCCCTGACCGACGCCGAAGTGCAGGAGCTGGCGAAGCAGGCGGTGCAGATCGAAAAACACTATGGCCGTCCGATGGATATCGAATGGGCGAAAGACGGTAACACCGGCAAGCTGTTTATCGTGCAGGCGCGACCGGAAACCGTCCGTTCTCGCGGCCAGGTAATGGAGCGTTATACGCTGCACGCGCAGGGCAAAATCGTGGCGGAAGGCCGTGCGATTGGTCACCGTATCGGTGCCGGTCCGGTGAAAGTGATCCACGACATCAGCGAAATGAACCGTATTGAGCCTGGCGACGTGCTGGTAACCGACATGACCGACCCGGACTGGGAACCGATCATGAAGAAAGCCGCGGCTATCGTTACCAACCGCGGTGGCCGTACCTGTCACGCTGCCATCATCGCGCGTGAACTGGGTATTCCTGCTGTTGTCGGCTGCGGTGACGCTACCGAGCGCATGAAGGACGGGCAGAACGTGACCGTCTCCTGTGCCGAAGGCGATACCGGCTACGTGTATGCTGATATCCTCGACTTCAGCGTGAAGAGCTCCAGCGTGGATACCATGCCGGACCTGCCGCTGAAGATCATGATGAACGTCGGTAACCCTGACCGCGCGTTTGACTTCGCCTGCCTGCCGAACGAAGGCGTAGGTCTGGCGCGTCTGGAATTCATCATCAACCGTATGATTGGCGTTCACCCACGCGCGCTGCTGGAGTTTGACGACCAGGATCCGAAACTGCAGAACGACATCCGCGAGATGATGAAAGGCTACGACTCGCCGAAAGAGTTCTACGTCGGCCGTCTGACCGAAGGGATCGCCACGCTGGGCGCGGCGTTCTGGCCGAAACGCGTGATTGTGCGTCTGTCAGACTTTAAGTCTAACGAATACGCCAACCTGGTGGGCGGCGAGCGCTATGAGCCGGAAGAAGAGAACCCGATGCTGGGCTTCCGCGGAGCCGGACGCTACGTATCCGACAGCTTCCGCGACTGCTTCGCGCTGGAGTGTGAGGCGGTGAAACGCGTGCGCAACGACATGGGGCTGACCAACGTCGAGATCATGATCCCGTTCGTGCGTACCGTGGATCAGGCGAAAGCCGTGGTGGACGAGCTGGCACGTCAGGGGCTGAAGCGCGGCGAGAACGGGCTGAAGATCATCATGATGTGTGAAATTCCGTCCAACGCCCTGCTGGCTGAGCAGTTCCTTGAGCACTTCGACGGCTTCTCTATCGGTTCGAACGACATGACGCAGCTGACGCTGGGTCTGGACCGCGACTCCGGCGTGGTCTCTGAGCTGTTCGATGAGCGTAACGAGGCGGTGAAAGCGCTGCTCTCTATGTCCATCCGCGCAGCGAAGAAGCAGGGTAAATACGTCGGGATTTGTGGTCAGGGCCCATCCGACCATGAAGACTTTGCCGCATGGCTGATGGAAGAGGGGATTGATAGCCTGTCCCTGAACCCGGATACCGTGGTGCAAACCTGGCTGAGCCTGGCGGAACTGAACAAGTAACCGCTAAAAAACGGATAAAGGCGAGGAGATATCTCCTCGCCTTTTTTATTTCCGCCCGAATATGCTCCCCATCACAAATAAAGTAAAAAACTAAATATCATAATTTGTCTGTTAATTTAGACAATTGTTAGCCCGCAAAGCGTTGCTAATACTTGAGCCTTACTGCGCATTTCCCTGGTGAAGATGCGCAACTGGTTGAAATACGTTTTAACCTGATAAAAAGGCAAATAACAATGACAATCTCCTCTGTATTGCGTACCAAAGATAAAATAGGTTATGGCTTAGGTGATATGGCCAGCGCGCTGGTCTGGCAAACGGCAACGCTATTTCTCGCTTATTTCTATACGGATGTTTTTGGTTTGCCCGCCGCGATTATGGGCACCATGTTTTTAGTTGTACGCGTGGTCGATGCGTTTGTCGACCCGTGCATTGGCGCGCTGGTGGATCGCACCCGGACGCGCCACGGTCGTTTCCGTCCCTGGCTGCTGTGGTTTGCCATTCCGTTTGGCGTGAGTTGCCTGATTACGTTCTATGTCCCGGATGTTGGGCCAACGGCCAAAATCGTGTATGCCTGCGTGACCTACGCTATTTTAAGCCTGATTTACTCCGCGATTAACGTGCCTTACTGCGCCATGCCGGGCGCGCTGACGCTGGACCCGCGCGAGCGTCACTCCCTGCAATCCTGGCGCTTTGGCCTGTCGTTTATCGGCGGGTTGATTGTGACGGTAATTGCCCTGCCGCTGGTCTCCTTGTTAGGCCAGGGCAACGTGCAGAAAGGCTATTTCTATGCCATGAGCCTGATGGGGCTGCTGGGGATTGTACTGTTCTTCTGCTGTTTCATGATGACCCGCGAGCGTTATTCTCCACGCAACGATACCTCCGGATCCATGTTCACCGATTTAAAACTGCTGGCCGGAAACAGCCAGTGGCGTATTGTGTTCCTGTTTAATATTTTACTGTTAACGGCGGTGGTGACGCGGGGTTCCGCCACGATGTATTACGTGAAATATGTGCTGTTGCGTCCGGAGCTGGTTTTCGCCTTTATTGTTTCCGGGATGGTGGCCTCCTTAAGCGGCGCATTATTATCCGAACGGCTGCTGGGGAAATTTGACCGCGTACGCGCCTATCAGTGGACCATTATTTCCTTCGTCATCTTCGGCGCGCTGATTTTCTTCCTGCCGCCTTCTCAGGTCTGGCTCATCTTTGGCCTCAATATCGTCTTCAGTTTTGTGCAAAACCTCACCACACCGCTGCAGTGGACCATGTTCTCCGATGTGGTGGACTACGAAGAGCACCGCAGTGGCCGCCGCCTGGACGGGCTGGTGTTCTCCACCGCGCTGTTTGCCATCAAATTTGGCCTGGCGCTGGGTGGGGCGGTCGTCGGCTGGGTGCTGGGCATGGTGGATTATGCACCCGGTGAGGCAGCCCAGGCGCCGCACGTGCTCTCGACCATTAACGCACTGTTCACCCTTATCCCTTGCGCGCTGTTCCTCTGCATGGTCGCGCTGCTGGCCATCTACAAACTGAACAGCCGGCTGGTGGACTCCATCGCCCGGGAGCTGGCCAGCAAACGTGAGGTAAGACCCGAAGCAGGGCAGCTCAGCCCGGCAACCCCTTCCGCACTACAGGAGTAAAACATGACAGTTATCTATAAGGACGCGGGACGTCCCGTGCACGAGCGCGTCGCCGATTTACTGGCACGCATGACCCCGGAAGAGAAGTTCGCCCAGATGCATGCGTACTGGCTGATCCTCGATGAAAACGGCAACCACCGCGAGCGTAGCGATCTGAGTGACGAATTTGCCGGCGTGAGCCAACAGGCTTCTCTCGGCGAACGGCTTAAGCTGGGCGTCGGGCAGATCACCCGTCCGCTGGGGACCCATATCGTTGATGCGAAAACCGGGGTACGCGCCGCTAACCGCCTGCAGCGGATGATGATGGAGGAGACGCGTCTCGGCATACCGGCGCTGTTCCATGAGGAGTGCCTGGTGGGGCTGCTGTGTAAAGACGCCACGCTGTTCCCGTCGTCGCTGAACTACGGTTCAACCTGGGACCCTGAACTGGTGCAGCGAGCGGCACAACAGATTGGTAAAGAGGCGCGGTCTGTGGGCTGCCAGCAGGGGCTGGCGCCGGTGCTGGATGTCTCCCGCGACGTGCGCTGGGGGCGAACCGAAGAGACCTTTGGCGAAGATCCCTGGCTGGTGGGCGTCATGGCTACCGCCTATGTTAAGGGACTGCAGGGCGACAAACGTGACCTGCTGGCGACCCTCAAACATTATGTGGGTCACTCGTTCAGTGAAGGCGCGCGTAACCATGCTCCGGTACACCTGGGTTTTAGCGAGCTTAACGACACCTTCCTGCTGCCGTTTGAAATGGCGGTGAAGCTCGCCAACGTCGGTTCGGTAATGCCCGCCTATCACGATATTGATAACCAGCCGGGCCACAGCGACAGCTTCCTGCTGACCACCGTCCTTCGCGAACAGTGGGGCTTCGACGGGATCGTTGTGGCCGACTACGGCGGCGTCAGCCTGCTGCATCAGCATCATGGGGTTTCCCACGATGCGGCAGAATCTGCCGCGCTGGCCTTCAACGCCGGGCTGGATGTTGAGTTGCCGAAAGATGACTGCGCACGCCACCTGGCCGAAGCCGTCGATCGCGGGCTGATCGCCATGGCGAAAGTGGATGAGATTGTGGGCCGTGTACTGACCGAAAAATTCCGTCTCGGCCTGTTTGAACAGCCGTATGTCGATGAAAACGGTATCGATCTGCAAAATGTGGTAACCCGTCAGGTCGCGCGGGAGGTGGCGACAAAATCGGTCACGCTGCTGGAGAACAACGGCATCTTACCTCTTGGCGGCAAACCCCGCGTGGCGGTGGTAGGGCCGACGGCAGACGATCCGCTGGCGTTACTCAGCGGCTACAGTTTCCCCGTGCATCTGATCATCAGCGATATGGTCGAGGAGACCTCTCAGGTGACGACGCCGCGCGCGGCGCTGGAGCATTACCTCGGCGCGTCGCAGGTTCGCTACGCTAAAGGGTGTCACATCATCGAAAAACGGATGGCGGGTGCGCCGGTCTTCCCGGGGGACAGCGGCGGCAAACCGATGCAGCAGTCGCCGGTTTCGCAAAGCACCGCCTTGATCCCCGAGGCTGTGAACGCGGCGCAGGAGAGTGATGTCGTCGTGGCCTGCGTGGGCGATCTCGCCGGGCTGTTCCAGAGCGGTACCGTGGGGGAAGGATCGGATACCGACTCCTTAAACCTGCCGGGCGTGCAGCAACAGCTGCTGGAGGCGCTGGTGGCGACGGGCAAACCGGTGATTGTCGTGATGACCGGGGGGCGTCCTTACCATCTTCAGGGCCTGGAGGAGAAGGTGGCCGCGCTGATCGTGGCGTGGGCACCGGGGCAGGAAGGGGGCTGGGCCATTGCGGACGTGCTAACGGGGCGTGCGGAGCCGCAGGGGCGTCTGGTGGTGAGCGTGCCGAAAAGCGCCGGCGCGATGCCGTATTACTACAATCACAAGCTCAAAAGCGGTGGTACGCCGTTTGCGTTCCATTTCGGTGCACGTTACCCGTTTGGCTTCGGCCTCGGCTGGACGACATTTAGCTGGGGGAACGCGAGCGTGGCTTCATCTGAGGTGTCGGTCGACGGCGAGGTGGCACTGAGCGTGGAGATCACCAACACCGGGGAACGCAGCGGCAGCGAGGTAGTGCAGGTTTACGTCAGGGATAAGGTCGCCACGCAGGTTCGGCCGCTCCAGGAGCTGAAGGCCTTCCAGCGCGTCACGCTCTCGCCGGGGGAAACCGCCACGCTCACCTTTACGCTGCCGGTGGAGATGTTCAACTTCACCCGTCGTGACGGGAAACGCATCGTTGAGCCGGGCGAGTTTGAGCTGCAGGTTGGCGCATCGTCGGCGGATATCCGCGAGGCGGTTACGGTTAATGTGACAGGGGAAACGCGGGTGCTGCCTGCTAAGTGGCGGATGCTCAGTACCTGTGAGGTTAAGCGCGCGTAGTCAGGATAAAAAAAAGCCCATCGTGGGAGATGGGCAAAGACTACACACAGCAATTCGTTGTTTCACTCAGGGGATTTCCATGCTTATAAATCAAGGTGTTGATTTATAACCGTGTGCTAATAGTAGGCATGTCCGCTTTTAGCGTCGATCGGATTCGTCTCAATAGTTAAAGAGACGTAAAGATTTCTTGAGGTTATGAGCAGATTGGGGGCAGGAATCGCGGGTCTGACCAGTGTGCAACGAATAAATACTTTAGCGGTGTTAAAGTATTGAGCGGGAGAATGTAGGCCGGGTAAGCGTCAGCGCCACCCGGCAACAAGGCTTAATGGGTATTCTTTTCTTCCAGCTCTTCCAGTTCGCTCAAAATCACGTCCGGATCAGTTCCCGGCGGTGGAATTTCATGCACCCAGGCGGAGAACAGACGCCAGGTGACGGCGAGAAGCACCGGGCCGATAAACAGGCCAATCATACCGAAGGCAATCAAGCCGCCAATCACCCCGGAGAGGATCAGGATCAGCGGCAGGTCAGCGCCCATGCGGATCAAAATAGGGCGAATGACGTTATCCATCGTGCCGACCACGCAGCTCCAGACCAGCAACACCGTTCCCCACGTGGTATCACCGGTCCAGTAGAGCCAGATGATGCTGGGGACCAGCACCAGCAGCGGCCCCAGTTGCGCAAGACAGGTCATCAGCATGACCACGGTGAAAACGGTGGCGTACGGTACGCCGGAAATCGCCAGACCAATACCACCCAGCACCGCCTGCACCAGCGCGGTCACCACTACGCCCAGCGCAACCGCGCGTACGGCCTGTGCCGCCAGCAGCACCGCCGCGTCACCCCGTTTACCCGCCAGGCGGGTAGCAAAGTGACGAACGCCTAAAGCCACCTGCTCACCGCGCCAGTAGAGCAGGGCGCTGAAGAGCAGCATCAGGGTACAGTGCATCATAAAGCGGCCAATATGCGCCGCCTGACCCACAAACCAGGTGGTGGTGGTGCCAATATACGGGCGAACTTTTGCCATCAGCGCGCTGCCCCCCATCTCCAGCAGGCTATGCCAGCCGCTGTAGAGCTTGGCCCCTACCAGCGGAATGCTGTTCAGCCAGGCGAGATCCGGCAGCGTCAGGTCGCCACTGGTAATGGCACGGATAACCGGGCCGCTGGAATCCACCAGACTGTTCACCAGCAAAGCAATGGGAATAATAAACAGCAGGAACAGCAGCAGCGTCATGACCAGCACGGCTAATCCGCGGCGGCCGAACAGCAACTTCTGCAAGCGCAGCAATAAAGGCCATGTGGCGACGACCACGGTCGCAGCCCAGGCGAAGCCGAGAATAAAGGGTTGAACAATCCACAGACACGCAATAATCATGAGGGCCAGGAACAGCACCGACAGCAAAATTTGCGCAACATCCCTGGGCTGGCGAACATTGACCATAAATGAAACTTTCCTTAATAAAACACCAGCGAGGCTGGCGGGAAGGGAAAACCGCGTCTCTCTAATCATTAATGATATCAGCGATTTTTGACAGGCGAATTCTGCCTGTAATTCAGCAGAGATTATAAGAAAAAAATGTGATAAAACTTTCCGGACACAACGCAAACGATTTCACATTACTCTAATTAGGGTCGACGGTCATGATCCCACAGATTTCTCAGGCACCTGGCGTCGTTCAGCTGGTGCTTAATTTTTTGCAGGCACTGGAGCAACAGGGTTTTACAGGTGATACCGCCACGAACTATGCCGACAGGCTGACGATGGCCACCGATAACAGTATTTACCAGCTTCTTCCCGATGCCGTCGTTTTTCCTCGTTCAACGGCCGACGTGGCGCTGATTGCCCGTCTCGCCACGCAGGAGCGCTTCGCCTCGCTGGTCTTTACGCCGCGCGGTGGCGGCACCGGGACCAATGGTCAGGCGCTGAACCAGGGCATCATTATCGATATGTCGCGCTATATGAACCGCATCATCGAGATCAACCCTGAAGAGGGCTGGGTGCGGGTCGAAGCGGGCGTGATCAAAGATCAGCTTAACCAGTACCTCAAACCGTACGGCTACTTCTTCGCACCTGAACTCTCCACCAGTAACCGCGCCACCATTGGCGGGATGATCAACACGGATGCCTCCGGTCAGGGCTCGCTGGTCTACGGAAAAACCTCCGATCACGTGCTGGGCGTGCGAGCGGTTCTGCTGGGGGGCGATATCCTCGATACCCAGCCGATGGCGGTGGAGCTGGCGGAAACGCTGGGCAAAGATAACACTGCCAGCGGGCGTATTTATCGTACCGTGCTGGAGCGCTGCCGCGACAACCGACAGCTGATCCTCGATAAATTCCCCAAACTGAACCGCTTCCTGACCGGGTACGACCTGCGTCACGTCTTTAACGATGACCTGACCCAGTTTGATTTAACCCGCGTGCTGACCGGCTCCGAAGGGACGCTGGCGTTTATCACCGAGGCGCGGCTGGATATCACCCGGTTGCCGAAGGTGCGTCGCCTGGTGAACGTCAAATATGACTCGTTCGACTCCGCGCTGCGCAATGCGCCGTTTATGGTGGATGCTAAAGCGCTGTCAGTGGAAACCGTTGACTCTAAAGTGCTCAATCTGGCCCGGGAAGATATCGTCTGGCACTCCGTTAGCGAGCTGATTACCGACGTGCCGGGTAAAGAGATGCTGGGTCTTAATATCGTGGAATTTGCCGGCGACGACGCAGCGCTTATCGACAGCCAGGTGACCACGCTGTGTCAGCGACTGGACGAACTGATTGCCCATGGCGAAGGCGGCGTGATCGGCTGGCAGCTCTGTAACGATCTGGCCGGTATCGAGCGTATCTACGCGATGCGAAAAAAAGCCGTGGGGCTGCTCGGCAATGCCAAAGGGGCGGCGAAGCCGATTCCGTTTGCCGAAGATACCTGCGTTCCCCCTGAACACCTGGCGGATTATATCGTTGAGTTTCGCGCCCTGCTGGACAGCCACGGTCTGAGCTACGGCATGTTCGGCCACGTGGATGCCGGGGTGCTGCATGTGCGTCCAGCGCTGGATATGTGCGACCCGCAGCAGGAGATCCTGATGAAGCAGATCTCCGATGAGGTGGTGGCCTTAACCGCCAAATACGGCGGTCTGCTGTGGGGCGAACATGGGAAAGGGTTCCGCGCGGAATACAGCCCGGCGTTCTTCGGTGAACAGCTCTATGCGGAGCTGCGTAAGGTGAAGGCGGCTTTCGACCCGCATAACCGCCTCAACCCGGGTAAAATCTGCCCGCCTGAAGGTGTCGAGGCCCCGATGCTGCAGGTGGACGCCGTCAAGCGCGGCACCTACGACAGACAGATCCCGATTGCGGTGCGATCCTCCTGGCGCGGCGCGATGGAGTGCAACGGTAACGGCCTGTGCTTTAACTTTGATGTCAAAAGCCCGATGTGCCCGTCGATGAAAATTACCAGCAACCGTATTCACTCGCCGAAAGGGCGGGCGACGCTGGTGCGCGAGTGGCTGCGCCTGCTCGCCGACCGCGGGGTTGATCCGCTCCGGCTCGAGCAGGAGTTACCGGAAAAACGCGCCAGCCTGCGCACGCTTATCGAGCGCACCCGCAACAGCTGGCATGCCAGCAAGGGCGAGTATGATTTCTCCCACGAGGTGAAAGAGGCGATGTCCGGCTGTCTGGCCTGTAAAGCCTGCTCCACCCAGTGCCCGATTAAAATCGACGTGCCGGAATTCCGCTCACGTTTCCTGCAGCTTTACCACACGCGCTATCTGCGTCCGGTGCGCGACCATCTGGTGGCGACGGTAGAGAGCTACGCGCCGCTGATGGCGCGAGCGCCAAAGACCTTTAACTTCTTTATTAACCAGCCGCTGGTGCGCAAACTTTCTGAAAAGCATATCGGGATGGTCGATCTGCCGCTGCTCTCGGTGCCCTCTCTTCAGCGCCAGCTCGTCGGGCATCGCTCGGCGAACATGACCCTGGAGCAGCTGGAGGCACTCACCCCTGAGCAAAAAGCGAAGACAGTACTGGTGGTGCAGGATCCGTTTACCAGCTACTACGATGCAGAGGTGGTGGCGGACTTCATCCGCCTGTCAGAAAAGCTGGGCTATCAGCCGGTGGTCCTGCCATTCTCGCCCAACGGCAAGGCGCAGCATATTAAGGGCTTCCTGACGCGCTTTGCGAAGACCGCGCAGAAAACGGCTGATTTCCTGAATCGCGTGGCGCAGCTGGGGATACCGATGGTCGGCGTCGATCCGGCGCTGGTGCTGTGCTATCGCGATGAATATAAGCAGACGCTGGGCGACAAGCGTGGCGATTTCAGCGTGCTGCTGGTGCATGAGTGGCTGCCGGCGGCTCTGGAAGGCAAAGCGGTTCAGGATGTCAGCGGTGAACCATGGTACCTGTTCGGCCACTGCACCGAAGTCACCGCATTGCCTGGCGCCCCCGCACAATGGGCCTCTGTCTTTGCCCGTTTCGGCGCAAAGCTTGAGAGCGTCAACGTGGGCTGCTGCGGAATGGCCGGCACCTACGGACATGAAGTGAAAAACCACGCCAACTCGCTCGGCATCTACGAGCTGTCCTGGCATCAGGCGATGCAGCGTTTGCCGCGAAACCGCTGCCTGGCGACGGGCTACTCCTGTCGAAGCCAGGTGAAACGGGTCGAAGGTAACGGGGTACGCCATCCATTGCAGGCTTTGCTGGAGATTATTGGATGATCTGGAAACGCGCTGTCACGCTACAGGCGTTAAACGCCATGGGCGAGGGGAATATGGTCGGGCTGCTGGATATCCAGTTTACCCGCATCGGCGAGAACGATCTGGAGGCGACCATGCCTGTCGATCACCGCACGCATCAGCCGTTTGGCCTGCTGCACGGCGGCGCCTCCGTGGTGCTGGCCGAAACGCTGGGCTCGGTGGCGGGGTACCTCTGCACCGAAGGGGAGCAGAAGGTTGTCGGACTTGAGGTGAATGCTAACCACATTCGCTCGGTGCGCAGCGGGCGCGTGCGCGGTATTTGCCGTGCACTGCACGCCGGTAGCCGTCATCAGGTGTGGCAGATCGATATTCTCGATGAGCAGGACCGTCTGTGCTGCTCATCGAGGCTGACGACGGCGGTGGTATAAATTTTCCTGATGTTTTTGCATTTGGTCAAAAACTAGCCAGTTGGTTGTGGTATACTGGTCAGGTTTTGTACATAAGCGAGGACATCATGGATACTGAAATAACCCCAACACAGCTGGCAATTGAATATTTACGTCGCGATAAGAGC
This sequence comes from Enterobacter sp. K16B, assembly GCF_020216105.1. NCBI lineage: Bacteria > Pseudomonadati > Pseudomonadota > Gammaproteobacteria > Enterobacterales > Enterobacteriaceae > Enterobacter > Enterobacter sp. K16B. Next base: position 86,191 of record NZ_JAIWJZ010000031.1, on the reverse strand, counting down.
AACCTGTCTCCGGCGCAGTACCTGAAAAAGCTGAAACAGCTTGAGCTGGAATTTACAGATTTGCTGGCGCTCTCTTCGAATGAGCTGAAAGAAGAGATCTATTTTGCCTGGCGGTTGGGCGTTCACGTCCATTGAGAGCGTAAAAAGGCCGCAACAGCGGCCTTTTTTGTCTCCGGAATTCAATATTTAGCGGGCAGTTTATTGATTTTAATGAGCCGTCCCTCTTCCATTTCGATAAACCCCCCGGTTTTTAAATCCGCGAGGATCCGCATCACGCCGCTGCGGGAAAGCTGGGTCTTGTCGCGAATGTAGCGCTCAGCGGTAATCCCCTGGCGATAAGACTCATCTTCATTCATCAATAACACCAGCTGCTGGCGGATCATCTCATAGGCCGTTGGAGCGCCCTTCGGCATGACGGTGTTGTAGAGCCGGTTGTACATAAACATCAGATGGTTAGACAGCAGCCCCCATAGCGCCTTCTCCTGAATGAGGACGTTGAGCTCCCGGGTAGGCAACAGGCCAATTTTGCAGGGGGTCACCGTTTTCAGGTAGTCGTCAAAAAAAATGTCATTCAGGTTGGCCACACCAAAAAACGCCGGGCTTTTCGCCGTCGACAGCATCAGATTGTCGCTGCGTCGGTAAATGGCCACGGTGCCTTCCAGGATCAAATAACTCATCCCCTGACCGTTGACCACCAGATCCAGTTGCTCCCCGCGACCGGTGTTACGAATCGCAGAGTAAGGTTGTAAGTGCGTAATCAGCTCTTGTGCATAAGGGGAGCCACGTCGTGGCGTTTCTGTGGTGGACATAACCTGAACCTGAAAGAATCATCTTTCTGATTATAGCGTTACTCGTTTTCGCCAGCACCACCTGGGTCAGTATTTCCTCGGTAAATGGTGTACATCAAGTAGCACGCCGCGCTCCATTGTAATGTACTGTCCGGTGCGCAGTTCGGCCAGGATCCGCATAATCCCGCTGCGCGACAGCCAGGTTCGACTCTGTATATACGCAGCCGCCGTGGTGTTCATCCGTATTGCTTCCGGCTCCTGCATCAACTCCACCAGTTGAAACCGGATGATGTCATAGGCCGACATCTGTGAGATCCGCGAGCAGTGTTCGTAGACCCGGGAGGCGGTATAGATCAGCAGATGCGAAAAGGGTTCCCATAAATTGTGTTGCGCAATCGTGCTGTTAAAACGTTCCAGCGAAACAGCCGCGAGTTCAGAGGTCTCCAGCGCCCGGACATACAGATGTTCTGACGAGAACTGGCTGCTGACGCCGAGAATAAACGGCGAGGATTCAGAATTTAATACAATGCCATCACCCCGCCGGTGCAACGCCACGCTGCCCTGCAGAAGTAAAAAACACTGGCGGTCATCGTGATGGTAATAGTGAACCACTTCCCCTCTGGACAGAATGCGTCTTTCTGTCAGGGGAAGAAGAGTATTAATTAATTTCTCGATGTGCTTATAGGGTTTTGCAGTCAGCACCGGGGTTTTTTCAATATCGACTTCGGGAGCCATTCGGGTGTTCATCAGAGACCTCACTTACGGATGCGATCATTTTTTGATCGGCATAAAGAATTATCTTAAAAAACAGCGAGTCGTGGAATGTTTACGGCAGGTCTAAAAATAGACCGCAAGATGTTGTGGCCCTAATTATATGAATTTTAAGGTTGTCTTTTACGGGTCTAAAAGTAGACCCGTAATAATGACATTGAGATAATTCTAAAGAGAATTGTTTTAATTTTGTTAAACATGAGTCTACAGCTAGACCTCAAATAGATTGTGCGCCGAAAAAGAGTTGTATAAATTTTACTCGTCGGCAGGCATAACCCGGAATGTTTAAGCTGAGCTATGAAGCGGCATTATTTAATGGGCTCCTGACAATATATAAATGACAAGGTGAGGTGGCGGTTAACAGCTTTAAACCGCTTTGTCGGGATTTCTGTAATAAATAAAGTGATACAGGATTTACTTATGAAAAATAAAATGATGATAGCAATGCTGGCAATCGGCTCCACTCTGGCAACGACGCACGCTTTTGCCGCAGCCGGTACCGTTAACTTTAACGGTAATATTCTGGATTCCGCCTGCGATGTGGATGTCGCGTCTCAGAATCAGGTCGTGGTATTAGGGGATTATTATAAAACGGAGTTCCCTACCACCGGCGCCAGAACGGCAGCAACGCAGTTTAATATTGTGTTGAAAAACTGTCCGGTGACGGTGACCAGCGCCAAAGTGCGTTTTGATGGTACGCCGGATGCCACCAATGCCAGCCTGCTGGCGATTGATTCGTCTGCGGCGGGTGCGGCGACTGGGGTAGCCATTAACCTGATGACGGCAGATAAGGCGGATCTCCCGCTTCATGGCAGCAACAGCTACAGCTATGTGCTGAGCAGCACGGCGGATAATACCCTGAGCTTCTATGCCCAGTATATTTCCACCGCAGCGACAGTGACAGCCGGCCCGGCAAACTCTGTCGCTAACTTCTCAGTGATCTATAACTGATATTTTGCAGAATCATTAAGGGGCCAACCCGGCCCCTTTGTTGTATGAGGTTTATCATGCGTTTTATCACCACGACAGGACTGGCCCTGGCGCTGTCTGCGCTCACGCTGACCACAGCCAACGCCGGCGTTATTATTGGCGGCACCCGCCTCATCTTCGATGGGGCAAAAAAAGAAGCGTCAATAAGCATAAATAATCCTGACAGTACGCCCTATTTAATTTCAGTCATGGATAGATATGCAGGAAGGGAATTCAGGTAAAGCGCCTTTTATTATTACACCGCCATTATATCGCCTGGATGGCGGACAAAAAAACATTGAGCGAATTGTGATGACGGGCGCATTGCCACAGGAACGGGAAAGTCTGTTCTGGCTGAATATTAAAGCGATTCCGTCGGCATCAAAACAGACGAACTCCCTGCAAATTGCAGTGAAAACCCGCATCAAACTGATTTACCGGCCTGAAGGTCTGCGGGCGTCAACACCAGAGGAACAGGCCAATAAATTAACCTGGCAACGAACAGGAAATAACCTTGAGGTCAAAAATCCCACGCAATACGTCATTAATTTTAATGAAATTACGCTGGCGGGGAAAAAACTGGATGACGTGACGTATGTTTTACCCGGCGCTTCAGCCCGGTTTGCATTACCGAATGAAGTAAGGGGAAATTCACTCACGTTTAAAATCATTAATGACTATGGCAGTCCCGGCGTTTTACACCAGGCCAGTTTGTAATGTGTTAGCAAACGGCAACGCCCGTATTTATCAGGTAATTCGTCATGACAGTAATAAACAGGATGCGGCCTGCACGCCTGGCGACGTTTATCGCCCTGGCGTTTGCCGGATCCTCTCCGACGCTCTGTGCCAGTGTGGCATTTAACACGGATCTGATAGAGCTGGATAATCCCGGCATGGATAAAGCCGATCTGTCGGCTTTTGAATCAGGCTCTCAGGCGCCGGGGAACTACCATGTCGATATTATTGTTGACGACGCGTTAGTGGAAACGGGGGATATTCGCTTTACCGCAGGCAAAAACGAGAATGGCGATGAGACATTGCAGCCGTGCCTGAGCAGTGAGCAATTAAAACGCTGGGGGGTTAAAACCGCATTATTTCCCGCACTCAGTGCGGAACCGGGCGAGTGTGTCAATCTTCAGGCGATACCGCAGGCCAGTGCAGATTTCCAGTTTAGCGCCCAGCGCCTTGTGCTCAGCATCCCTCAGGCAGCCATCGACCTGCCGGCGAGAGGTTATGTCCCGCCGCAGATGTGGGATGAGGGGATAACTGCAGCCATGCTCAATTACAGCCTGAGCGGGGCGACCAGCCGGGCGAAAACGGGCGCGGGGGCCAGCAGCAACAGCCAGTATGCGAACCTGCGTCCGGGGATCAATATCGGGCCGTGGCGTTTACGCAACTACACCACCTGGTCGCGGGATCCTTCCGGCAAGGATCAATGGGACACGGTCTACAGCTACCTGCAACGCGCCGTGATCCCGCTGAAAGCGCAGCTTACCGTCGGGGACAGTTCCGCCCCGGCGGATGTGTTTGACAGTATGCCGTTTCGCGGCGTCCAGCTGGCGTCGGACGATGACATGCTGCCGGATTCCCTGAAGGGCTATGCGCCTGTGGTACGCGGGATCGCACGCACCAATGCCCAGGTGGTGATCCGCCAGAATGGCTATCAGATCTACCAAAGCTATGTGGCGCCGGGCGCGTTTGAGATTAGCGATATGTACCCCACCGGCGGCGCGGGCGACTTAGACGTGACCATCAAAGAGGCGGATGGCAGCGAGCAGCATTTCACGCTGCCGTATGCCTCGGTACCGGTATTGCAGCGTGAGGGACGGCTGAAATATGCCCTCTCCGCGGGACAGTATCGCGCCTATAACAGCAGCGTGGAGAAAACCCCGTTTGGCCAGATCACCGCGATTTATGGCCTGCCGGATGGCATTACGCTCTATGGCGGCGTGCAGGGTTCCGGCAAGTACCAGTCCCTGGCGCTTGGAGTTGGTAAAAACATGGGCGATTTCGGTGCGCTTTCCGCGGATATCACCCAGGCCTGGTCATCACCGGCCGATACCGCAAAAACGCAGGGGCAGTCCTTGCGCGCGCGTTACAGCAAGAACCTGCTCAATACCGGCACAAATTTTTCGATTGCAGGATACCGCTATTCAACCCGTGGCTATTACGGGATGCAGGAAGTGCTGGATTCCTTCGGGGACAGCGGCGCACTTCAGGAGAGACGGCGCAATCGCGTGGAGCTGACGATGAGCCAGACGCTGGGTGGAAACCTGGGCGCGCTGACGCTGAGCGCCGCACGGGAGGATTACTGGAACGCCGATAAATTAATGGCGTCATGGAGCGTCGGTTACAACAATTACTGGCACAACATTAGCTATGGCGTGACCTGGACATTCAGTAAAAACGGCAGCCCGGCGTCATCCGGTAGCGGGAGTCCGAAATCCTGGGATCGCGACCAGCTTCTGGCGTTTACCGTCAGCGTGCCGCTGGACAAATTTCTGCCGCAGACGTGGGCCAACTATGGCCTGAACGCCAGTCAGAATAATGGCACAACACACAATCTCGGCATGAATGGGGTTGCTCTCGAAAACAGCGCCCTGAACTGGAATATCCAGCAGGGTTACGGCACCGATGGCGTGGGTTATACCGGCAATATGAACGGCGACTATAAAGGCACATACGGCGAGGTCTCGGCGGGCTATGGCTACGACACCAGTAGCGAGCGCCTGAATTATGGCTTACAGGGCGGCATCCTTGCGCATGCTGACGGTATTACGCTGTCGCAGCCGCTGGGGGAAACCAACGCGTTAATCAAAGCCCCTGGCGCGCACGGCGTCAATATTCGCAATCAGGCTGGCGTGCGGACGGATTACCGGGGCTACACGGTGGTGAATAACCTCTCCGTGTACCGGAAAAACGATCTCGCCCTCGATCCTGAGAATATGCCCGATGATGTGGAGCTGGAGATCAACACGCGCACGGTCACGCCAACACGCGGTGCGGTCGTGAAAGCCGATTACCTCTCGAAAGTGGGACGCCGGGTGCTGATGACCTTAATGGACAATAACCGTTTTGTGCCGTTTGGCGCGGTGGTCACGCTGGAGGGCGACACCAGCAGCAGTTTTATCGTCGGCGATCGCGGTCAGGTCTATTTAACCGGCCTGCGCGAACAGGGCACCGTTCTGGCGACTTGGGGGACGCAATCCCACCAGCAGTGTCGGGCGGATTTTAATCTGCCGAAAGGATCTCAGTATGGTGGCATCGCTGACATTAGCGTCACGTGTCGCCAGGAGCATTAATATGAAGTTCATCAACGCTATTTTACTGCTGTGTTGTCTGTGCGGCTGGCAAGTGGCCAGGGCAGGGACCTGCACCACTATTACGCCGCAGCTGTCGACGCTGTCGGTGGGGACCATTAATGTTCAACGTGATACGCCTGTCGGCACGGTGATTTTTTCCGGCACGGGAAGCATGACAGGCAGCTATCTGACAGGGTGTACCAATCCGTTAATGCTGGGTTTTAGCATGCGTTATAACAATGCCACGCTGAGCAGCTACGGCAATCATGTGTATAACACCAACGTCAGCGGCATTGGCATTCGGTTTTCTTCAAATGCCTATTTCGAGAACCCGAGCAATACATTCTCTTACAGTGCGCAGACCTCTTATGTGGACTGGTATGGCGGCCGGGTCGAGCTGGTGGTGACCGGCCCGGTGTCATCCGGTGCCTTAACGCCGGGGGTCATCGGCGTGGTCACGCTCCAGGGCAGCGACGGGGTTTATCGTGACGGGCTGACCGAGCAACTCACCGGCGGAACCATCAACGCCCTGGCATGCACGATCAATACGCCACAGCTGACGTTCCCGCTTGGTGATATTCCGGCATCCGCGTTTGGCACCGTAGTGGGGACCACGCCGGGCGTGGCGCAGAATACACAAAATCTGGGATTAACCTGCAGCGCTGGCACCAATATTACGGTCTCGCTCAGCGGAATACAGAATCCCGACAGTGCAAATACCAGCGTGATGGCCTTAACGGGGCAGGGGAGTGCCGGTACGGCAAAAGGTGTCGGCGTGCAGCTTTTATATAACGGTACGCCGCTGGCATTAAATAGCCGTCTGTTATTAAAACAGTCTGCGGGTGGACAAGAGACGCTCCCGTTAACGGCGCGTTATTACCAGACCTTAACCTCCGTTGAGTCCGGCTCCGCAAATGCCTCCGCCACGCTTAATCTGACGTACCAGTAACAGGTGGAGTGATGAAATTACATTATCAGCGTGGGCTTGTTCTTCTTTTATTCTGCGGGCACACGTTCGCGGCTGACAGCGTGAATCTTGGCGTCACGGGAAATATCGTTGCCTCGCCCTGTATCTTTAACGGCGGGAGCTCCAGTATGGATATTAATCTTGGGAATATACAGGCCACCAATATGGCGACGCCGGGGTCATCATCCGATCCGGTGCCTTTTAACCTGCTGTTTACCCAGTGTCCGGCGGGAACCCGTAGCGTCACGGTCTCGTTCACCGGAAGCCCCGATCCGCTCGCCGGGGCGGACTACTATATGAACAGCGGCTCGGCGACAAACGTCGCGGTCGCCATGCGTGAGGCCGGAACAGGGACGCTAAAGGGAACAGGTTCCAGCATAACGCAAACTATTGCGGCAGACAGAACCGCCACGATGGCCATGCAGGCGTCGGTCAAATCGGTTAGCGGCGGCGCGACGCCGGGGAGTATCAGTGCAGTCGTTGTGATGACGATGCAATATAACTGAGATGTCAGCGTTGACGTTCCTCACTCATTAAGGACAGTGGTACTTGCTATGTTGAATATTCTTATTCAGGAAGCCGATCAATTTTTTCGCAGTGGACTGCAGCATTTTTTTATGGATTTCTTTTTGCGTAATTTTAAACAGCCGATCCACTTCGCGACGCAATTTAGCCATGAAAACGTCAGCACTGCCGATATTATCGTGCTCTCCCTCTGTAAAGGGGAGACGCTCACCTGTATTCCAGAATTACAGGCCCGCCAGAAAGGGATCGTGATAGGACTGGTGGAGGATGCGCTGGGCGTTTCGGCATTTAACGCCTGTTTCCAGGATATTCTTTTTATTCCGCGTAATGTCTCGCTCGATAGCCTGAGCGAGATGCTGTTTCTCGCCTGGTATCGCACGCAGGCGCCCGGTTATATCTGGAAAAAAATAAGCTGCTGTGAGTGCCAGTATAAAATTTTATCACCTCAGCAAATTCGCATTATGGTGAATTTTTACCGGGGGCTATCGGTAGTGCAGGTGGCCCGGGCGCTGGAGATGAATGATAAAACTGTCTTTACGCATAAATATATGATGATGCAGAAATTTAATCTGCGAACGGATTTTGAACTGATTGCGCTGATTCGTAAAATGGTGGAGAAAAAGAGTTACCCGAACCTGCTGCGTGACTATCTGGTCAATCATTACGGGGAATGTGCTCCCTTGATGCAGTGAATTACAAAACATAGTGCACGGTTATGCGCCTTTAGAATAGCGAGCGCGTCATGGTACTTTTTATGCTTTATAAAATGACGCCTTCGCTATGCATATTCATAAAACTATCAAGCCGCTTTTTTTTACTAAGTTTCAGTGCGTTGGGCCAGAGTGCTTAATGTCATGCTGTCGTGGCTGGACGATCAATATTGATAAGAAAACCCACCAGAAATATCTCCTCTCCTCACACCCGGGTATTGCCGCCATTGCCAAAGAGAATCTCATCCTGCAGCGCAAGGGCAAGAGCAGCTATTCCAGAATCAGGCTCAACGAAAACGGGGACTGTCCGTTTATCGATGAAAACAAGCTCTGCATGGTACACCGTGATTTAGGGGAAGAGGCGCTGTCGCCTACCTGTAGTATCTATCCCCGCAATTCAACCCGCTATCAGGATGAGACGCGACATACGATGACGCTCTCCTGTCCGGAAGTGGTGCGACGTGTGCTGTTTGACCCGGATGCCATGCTGCTTCAGGAACAGGATGAGCTCGTGGCGCGCTATAAAACAAACCTGATTGGGCAGCGCCAGTCTGCTTCGCAGACGCAGCAGGTGATCCATCTCTTTGCCTGGAATATCATCCAGTCGCCATCCCGTAACATTGAAGAGAATTTAATGGCGCTGGCACAGTTTATTCTCTGTCTTCAGCACGTTAACTTTGATTTGCATAATAGATTTTCGGAAGTGGAACGTTTCTACGACGCGTTACTGACTGAACTACAAAGCGGAAAATCGCTGATGGATTCCGGTAATCTGGCCCGTTCAAACGCGATGAAATATCTTGCACTGTCGGTAATGGGAACCAACGTGGCGAAAGATTCGGCCCGGGACGGTTTTATTCTGGAAGGGCATCAGCACATTGCCGCGTATCTGAATATTGCCGGTTCAGACGACCCGGCCGACCTGGAGGCGAAGTTCGACAAGATTAATCAGCAGTGGCATACACTGTGTGAGGATTCCTGTTTGTCAGAGCCTTTTGTGTTACGCAATTATCTGCTGTATAAACTCTACAGCAGCTATTTCCCCGGCAAAAACACGGCAACCATCATGCGACAGTTTTATCGTATGGTGCTCGACTTTTTCTACGTCAAATGCATTCTCAGCGTAAAATCGATGCAGGGTGAAATCGACCAGCAGGTGGTGATGAAAACCATCGCCAGCCTGTCAGAAAAGACCATGCACAATACGACCATTGATGCGCGCATGGACTTTGCAATCAATAAAATCAACGGCGGAGATGATTTATCCTGCCTGCTGTTAATTGGATAAATGCGCAATGTGTCAGAGGCCCACACTGTGAGCCTCTTTTTACTTACACATTCACTGCGCTGATCAACCGGGTCTTCATCGATTGATAGGCAGACGCCGCATAGTCCTCAGCCCAGCGCTGGTCCTCAATCGCTTCCAGTTGCACCGCGCAGTACTTCGTTTCCGGCGTTTTGGAGATGGGGTCGAGATTATCCTGGGTCAGCTCGTTGCAGGCGCCGATCCACCACTGATAGGTCATGTAGACGGCCCCGGCGTTGATGCGCTCGCTGATGCTGGCGCGGGTAATCACTTTGCCGCGACGCGAACGCACCCAGACCAGCTGCCCGTCAGTAATGCCCAGTTTGTCCGCATCGGCAGGGTTCAGTTGCACCCGGCCGGGCTCGTCGGCCAGGCTTTGCAGCGCGGCGCAGTTCCCGGTCATGGAGCGGCAGGAGTAGTGTCCCACTTCGCGCACCGTACAGAGCACCAGCGGGTAATCGTCATCAGGCGTTTCTGCCGGCGCGCGCCACGGCGCGGCAAACAGTTGCCCCTTACCGGTTGGGGTGTCGAACTGATTATCTTTGTACAGGTACGGAGTGCCGGGGTGATCCAGCGTCGGGCACGGCCACTGCACGTGGCCCATCTCGCCCATTTTTTCATAGGTTACCCCGTAGAAAAGCGGGCACAGCTCGCGCATCTCATCCCAGATCTGCTGGTTAGTGTCGTAGTGCATGGGGTAACCCATCTCGGTGGCGAGCAGGCTGATAATCTCCCAGTCGCGCTTCACGTTGCCGCTGGCCTCGATGGCTTTGCCGAAACGCTGGAATCCCCGGTCGGCACAGGTAAAGACGCCGCCGTGTTCACCCCAGGAGGTTGCCGGGAGCAGAACGTCCGCCACTTCCGCCGTTTTGGTCATGAAGATGTCCTGAACCACGACAAAATCGAGCGCTTCAAAACCGCTGCGCACCAGCCCGAGATCGGCCTCCGTCTGCAGCGGATCTTCCCCCATGATGTAGTAGGCCTTGATCTTGCCTTCCAGCGCCAGGTGCGGCACTTCGGTAATGCGCGTCCCGACCCGATCGTCCATCGCCGCAGCGTCAATCCCCCAGGCGTCGGCGAACTTCTGCCGAACGGCCGGATCGGTGACGTCCTGATAGCCGGGGAACATATTGGGCAGCACGCCCATATCACATGCCCCCTGGACATTGTTTTGACCGCGCACCGGTCCGACGCCGACGGCAGGGCGACCGAGATTACCGGTCAACAGCGCCAGGCTTGCGAGCCCTTTGACCACATCAACGGCCTGACCAAACTGGGTGACGCCCATCCCCCACATCACGGTAGCGGAAGGGGCCGCCGAGAAGGTACGCATCGCCTGACGCACCTCACGGGCGGGGAGGCCGGTGAGATGTTCCACACGCTCTGGTGCATAGTCTTTTACCGTCTGCCGGTAGGCCTCAAGCCCTTCTGTAAAGCGTGCAACGTAGTTTTTGTCGTACAGCTCCTCTTCCAGCAGCACGTAGCCAAAGGCGTTCACCAGCGCCATGTTGCTGCCGTTTTTGAGCTGCAGATGCTGATCGGCAATTCGCGCCGTTTCAATGCGCCGCGGATCGCAGACGATAATTTTTGCGCCGTTTTCACGCGCTTTCAGCACGCGCCGGGCGACGATAGGGTGGGAGTCTGCGCAGTTATAGCCAAACACCAGCAGACATTTTGAGTTCTCAATATCGTTGATGGAATTACTCATCGCGCCATTGCCGAGGGTCTCCTGAAGCCCGGCAACGGATGGACCATGACAGACGCGCGCACAGCAGTCCACGTTGTTGGTGTTTAACACCGCACGGGCAAATTTCTGCATCACATAGTTTGTTTCGTTGCCGGTTCCACGGGAGGAGCCGGTGGTCATAATTGACCGCGGTCCGTGCTGCGCTTTAATGCTGCTGAGCCGGTGAGCGGTGTAACGGATAGCCTCTTCCCAGGTAACGGGGGTGAATGGCTCGCCTTTGTGGTAGCGGATCATTGGCTGGGTCAGGCGTGGGGTGAGCAGACGGGTATCGTTGAGGAAGTCCCAACCGTAAAATCCTTTCAGACATAAGGTGCCCTGGTTTGTTACCCCCTCTGCCGCTTCGGCACGGATGATACGGTTATTTTCTACGACAAGGTTTAATTTACAGCCTGCACCGCAGTACGGGCAGACGCTGGCGATCTTTTTCATCAATAACAGACCTGTTAAGAAATGAAGCAAAGTTGACTGGACAACCCAGTCCCGTACGTGGCTTTAAGCAGGAAGCGTGCCAGATTGGCTTTGCTGGTATTACAGGGTGTTATGCGGGGCGTTACGTGTCATCGTCAGGCTGTTCGTCAGTTTTGACGATGACACGTCGGGAGGCGTGGCAGGCAGGAATTCAGAGATCGTCCATCGTGTAACCCACCACGATTTCCAGCGTTTTACGAATGACGTCCGCCTGAACCACGTCGTTGGTGGCTTCCAGCGTCTGAATAAGCCATAAGATGATCGCTTTATTAGACAGGTGACCCTCGGAGGCCAGAACACAGCGTACTGCAGTAGAAAAAATAGCGGACTCTTCAGCAAAACGATCGCCTGCGTGACGGAAATATTCCGCCAGCGCACTGTCTAAAAAAGCAGAGTGGTATTCGGGTTGAAGCTGAATATTTTGTCTCATTTGTTCTCACCGTAGCTGTTAAATTGCAGTCAATGTATTTTTTTGGGGTCGGACGGTTTTCCACTTCCAAATAACGGCACTACATTGTCTCTGTTATCGTTGAGAGGTCCCTCTCTTCTCGTTCTTCCTTGTGCGGTTCTGCGACGTGTAAAGGCGAGATTGTTAGAGCCGATGTCGGCAATCACCCTCGCAAGTGTCTCCCGCCGCCGGGGATCCTTTTCACAGGCTTTCATCGCCCGCAGACGCTGTAGCAATCCTTCGGTTGTCACAGGCCCCCGCTCTTTCAACAGAGAGAGAACGGCTTCACCGATAAGCTTGTCGATCAGACTGTCTGCGTCACTGCTGTTCATAACCTTACCGTTCGAAGAGCAGACCAAGCAGCATGTGGTAATGCTCTTCCTCTTCCGGCCCATCCGCTTTCTCGAGTCGGCTGAGCAGCTTGGTACAGAGCGATTTGCGATTCAGGTTTCGCCCGTCGCTGAGAATTTCTACTACCACCTGACCCAGCGTCTCCTGTTGGGTCGGAAGGGCGGCCTTTTCGAAGTACTGTGCGATCGCTGCTGCGGAATCTGTGGCGTAACCTTTCTGCTGCATGTTTCGCTCCTGTAAAATTTTGTAATCACTAACGTTACATTTAAGGTATACACAATTTCAAAATCTGTACACCTAAAATGTACAGATTTTGAATTTTTTTATGATATATTTTATAAATTATTTTATTATCATATAGTTATAGAGTTGTCGCGAAGCGGTAACGTTACAGGATATTTTGTACAAAAAGTTCTGACGCTGGTAAGTTGTACAGCAGAGAAAAAAATCACATTAACTGCTGTAAATGATTGAGATGTAAATTATTTGTAGGGCAATTAATGTGCTATAAATGAAAATTACCCACGTCTTTCGTGGCCAAAACCCTAACCCCAGGAATAGCATGCTCACAACCATCATTTACCGCAGTCATATCTGCGAGGACGTTCCAGTGAAAGCGCTGGAAGCCATGGTCGCTGCTGCAAATCGTAAAAACCGGCAATCCAATGTCACGGGGATCCTGCTGTTTAACGGCACTCATTTTTTTCAACTGCTTGAAGGGCCGGTGGAGCAGGTAACTTCCATCTATGAGCAGATCTGTAACGACCCGCGTCACCATAACGTAGTGGAGTTAATGCGCGATCACGGTCCAGTCCGGCGTTTTGGTAACGTGGGCATGGAGCTGTTTGATTTACGCCAGTTCGACAGGGATGAGGTGCTGCAGCAGGTGCTCAACAGGGGAACGACCCGTTACCAGCTGACGTACAACGACCGCCCTCTGCAGTTTTTCCGTACCTTTATCGAAGCGACTGAAAAATCGAACTACTTTGAACTGCCGCCTGCGGATTCATGGGATTTTGTCACCGAAGAAACACCTTTGTCCGCGCAACCTGAAGTGGTCGCGAAAGGGGCGGATTGCAGCTTCGCCTTCCAGCCGATAGTCGATCCGTTTATGCAGCAGGTCGTCTCCTGGGAGGCGCTTCTCCGCACCCCGGACGGCGGCGCACCTGGGGTCTATTTTGCCAACCGGCCGCGTGACGAAGTGTATGCCTCGGATTTGCAAAGCAAACAGGTCGCGCTTTCCATGGCCAGCGCCCTGGGGTTACAGAACCAGGCGTTATCCCTGAATCTGCTGCCCATGACGCTGGTTAACATACCCAACGCCGTGGATTTCCTGCTTACCGCGATTGAAGCCAATGGCTTTGTGCCCGAGCAAATTGTGGTGGAGTTTACCGAAAGCGAAGCCATTTCCCGTTTTGATGAGTTTACGGATTCGGTCAGGCAGTTGAAAAGCGCGGGGATCAGCGTGACGATCGATCACTTTGGTGCTGGTTTTGCCGGGCTGCAGCTGCTGGCTCAGTTCCAGCCGGATAGAATTAAGATTAATCGCGATCTGGTTGCGAACGTGCACAAAAGTGGCCCCCGACAGGCCATTATTCAGGCGATCATTAAATGCTGTGCCTCGCTTGAGATTCAGTTCTGCGCGGTAGGCGTTGAGAAGGCAGAAGAGTGGATGTGGCTGGAGTCTGCGGGCATTTCCCAGTTCCAGGGGCACCTTTTTGCCAGCCCCCGGCATGGCGGGATACCGGCGATTGCGTGGCCGGAGAAGAGATTCGAAATCTGATAAGGTTGTACACATTTCGACGGACTTAACTGTACGACAGGCACATTTTATACAACAATGTATTAACAGGTGAGGGGCAACGTCGCCCGTTCACCTGAGCAAAATGTGGCCTTAATTATACAAATGGTTTGTACAATCTGATAAGGTTGGTGTAGTTAGGTATGGAAGTTCTGAGCGTGAGGGAGTTAATGGCCTATTACAGTATCGGCGAAGTGGCCGAACGATGCGGTATCAACCCCGTTACGCTGCGTGCCTGGCAGCGCCGTTATGGATTGTTGAAGCCGCAGCGCAGCGAAGGGGGTCATCGTCAGTTTGACGATGAAGATATCCTGCGTATTGAAGAGATCAAACGCCTGATGAAGAGCGGCGTTTCGGTCGGCAAAGTCAAAGCCTTGCTGGAAAACAAAGAAGTGTTGACGCAGGGCAACTGGCTCACCTTTCAGGAAGAGATGATGACCGTACTGCGTTACGCCAGTCCGGCAAAACTGCGCGCCAAAGTCGGTGAGTTTCGTCGCGATCACCCGATGGATGCGCTGATTGACAATATTCTCTCTCCCGTCCGCCAGCGGATGAACCAAGATCAAAACACGGTGCGCCACATGGCGAGCCTGTTTGATGGCGTACTGATTGAATTCGCGATTGCAAGCCTGGCGGAGTCCCGCAAGAAAGCCGGTAAAGACGCGCTCCTGATTGGCTGGGAATGCGATGATCGCACCCATTTGTGGCTCGAAGCCGCGCGCTTATCGCAGAAGGGCTGGCACATTGACGTTCTGGCGGAACCGATTGATGCACCGCGTCCTGAACTGTTTCCCGGGCAAAAAATCTTCGTCTGGACGGGGAAATCCCCAACCCCTCGCCAGCAGGAGCAGCTCGATCACTGGCGTGAGCAGGGATTTGCGGTTTCATTTCATCAGTCATAGTCAGAGGCCTTAAGGGCCTTTTTCTGAATAAACCTCATTACCCCCCCGAACCGTATAAGTCAACTTGTACGACGCTCATTCCATGCATCTGAAAACTGAATATTACCATCAAGAATTCTCCAGGTGATTTTTTCATATTGAATGCTGACACTTTCAATGTGATTCATTGTATCGTTCCCCGCCAGCTTAAAATTCTAGAAAACAGCACTTTTAATCCCACGTAGAATAAATGGTTAATATAATAATTCTATTCTTACTTACTTAAAGGAACTAAGAATGAGTTGGAATAAAGAAGCTGCAGTTTCGTATCTCCGTTCACACGCTCTGGGGCGATCTCAAAATGTAACCCCCCTTTAAAATTTACAGGATGCATTGATGAAAAGGATATTTCTTTCATTCGTTATGTTGCTGGTGGGATGTAGTTCGACTGCCAGTGATGATCAGGATGCGAAAGACGCTACCGAGTCATTTTATAAATCCTATCTTTCCGCATTCGGTAGTGATGATGCCAGGCCTTATCCTGCCGATGAACTGCGTAAATATGTTTCTGCTGATACGATTGCCCGGATTGATGCCATTCAGGAAATCTATGAACAAGAGTTAATAGAGTCTGACTATTTTACGTATACCCAGGATTATTCTCGCGAATGGATACCTGCGTTACGAGTGGAAAACGCAAGGCCATTTTTAAACGGTGAAGTAGTGCAGGTCATTGAGGGAGCCGGTGGAGGGAGAACTACGCACCTTGAAGTATTTCTGCGTCGTGAAGATGATGCATGGAAAATCTACCGCGTTCGTGACATAACGAATAATCACGAGCACCCAATATTTAATGCCGGAGCATTAACCCAGGCGAAAGCTGCAGCAGAAAGTGGGCTTTAAGCTGTAAAACACTCTTCCAGCCTCGGTGCATGCCGGGGCTTTTTTCTGGTGGTATGGGCACTGCAATTCACTCGTCACCCAAAGATTTCAGCAATATCCTCCATGCAGTGCCGATACCATTCAACCCGCGCATCGGCGGGTTTTTTATACCTTCCATTTAAGCTTCTCGTGCCGCTGTAAGCCCTGAGGAATAGGGAATTTCTGATCAACAGGCATTTTTCCCGAATACGTGAGCTCGAGAAGAAGAATAGCGTGACGAAAAAATTGCCTGTTTTCACAGAAGTCAGAAAAGCTATCTCAAAAATAGGCATTTCCGATGCATATTTTACTTTTCTCCTCTCTGTCATCACCGCTGCAACAAAATACATTATTAATCAATGCATTGAACAATTAAATCCATCCTGCCTGCATCCTTCCACAGGGTCTATGCTTAATAAAAGTAGGCAAAAAGGGCGGTTTAGCCGAATGCCCCTGCTGACAGAGGGTTGAAGTGATAATCGTTATCACTAACATGGTGTTATGCCCTGATGGCTTATCAGATGAGGTGGACCTATGGAACTGCATTCAGAAACCTTTAATCCTGCCGATTTTAGCTGGCGCGGTTTAACGCTGACGCCCGCGGCGGCGGCACATATTCACGAGCTGGTGGCGAAAAAGCCCGAGATCCTCGGTGTGCGTCTTGGGGTCAAACAGACCGGTTGCGCAGGCTTCGGTTACGTTCTCGACACCGTCACCGAGCCCGAGAAAGATGACCTGGTGTTTGAGACGGACGGTGCAAAATTATTCGTCGCACTGCAGGCCATGCCGTTTATCGACGGTACCGAAGTGGACTACGTCCGCGAAGGCTTAAACCAGTTATTCAAATTCCATAACCCGAAAGCCCAGAACGAATGCGGCTGCGGCGAAAGCTTTGGGGTATAGGCGGTACTATGTCTCGTAATACTGAAGCAACGAGTGAAGTAAAGACCTGGAGCGGTGGACACCTCAACTATAAAGAGGGGTTCTTCACCCAGCTGCAGACGGATGAGCTGGCGAAAGGCATTAACGAAGATGTCGTTCGGGCGATCTCGGCAAAACGTAACGAGCCCGAATGGATGCTGGAATTTCGCCTGAGCGCTTACCGCGCCTGGCTGGAGATGGAAGAGCCGCACTGGCTGAAAGCCCATTATGACAAGCTGAACTATCAGGACTACAGCTACTACTCTGCACCCTCCTGCGGCAGCTGTGATGACACCTGCGCCTCGCAGCCCGGCGCGGTGCAGCAAACCGGTGCGGAAAACAGCTTCCTCAGCAAAGAGGTGGAAGAAGCCTTTAACCAGCTGGGCGTGCCGGTTCGCGAGGGCAAAGAGGTGGCGGTGGACGCTATCTTTGACTCCGTCTCGGTGGCCACCACCTACCGCGACAAGCTGGCCGAGCAGGGGATAATCTTTTGCTCCTTCGGCGAAGCGATTCACGATCATCCGGAACTGGTGAAAAAGTACATCGGGAGCGTTGTGCCCTCTAACGACAACTTCTTCGCGGCGCTCAATGCGGCGGTGGCCTCTGACGGCACCTTTATTTACGTGCCGAAAGGGGTACGTTGCCCGATGGAGCTCTCGACCTATTTCCGAATCAATGCGGAAAAAACCGGTCAGTTCGAACGCACGATTCTGGTGGCCGACGAGGGTAGCTACGTCAGTTATATCGAAGGGTGCTCCGCCCCGGTCCGCGACAGCTATCAGCTGCATGCGGCGGTGGTAGAAGTCATCATCCATAAAGATGCCGAGGTGAAATACTCCACGGTACAAAACTGGTTCCCGGGCGACGGAAATACCGGCGGTATTCTGAACTTCGTCACCAAGCGCGCGCTGTGCGAAGGTGAAAACAGCAAGATGTCGTGGACCCAGTCGGAAACCGGGTCTGCCATTACCTGGAAGTACCCGAGCTGCATCCTGCGCGGCGATAACTCCATCGGTGAATTTTACTCGGTGGCGCTCACCAGCGGGCATCAGCAGGCCGATACCGGCACCAAGATGATCCACATTGGTAAAAACACCAAATCGACCATTATCTCGAAAGGTATCTCCGCCGGGCACAGCCAGAACAGCTATCGCGGGCTGGTGAAAATCATGCCGACGGCGACCAATGCGCGAAACTTTACCCAGTGTGACTCGATGCTGATTGGCGCAGACTGCGGCGCGCACACCTTCCCGTACGTCGAGTGTCGCAATAACACCGCCCAGCTGGAGCATGAGGCGACGACGTCACGCATTGGCGAAGATCAGCTCTTCTACTGCCTGCAGCGCGGGATCAGCGAAGAGGATGCCATCTCGATGATCGTCAACGGCTTCTGTAAGGACGTGTTCTCTGAACTGCCGCTGGAATTTGCCGTTGAAGCCCAGAAACTCCTCGCCATTAGTCTTGAACACAGCGTCGGTTAAGGAAAGCACATGTTAAGCATTAAAGATTTACAGGTTAGCGTGGAAGACAAAACCATCCTGCGTGGCCTCAATTTTGACGTCAAACCGGGTGAAGTTCACGCCATTATGGGGCCGAACGGCTCCGGGAAAAGTACGCTTTCGGCGACGCTGGCCGGGCGTGAAGATTACGAAGTCACCCACGGCTCGGTCGAATTTAACGGCAAAGATCTGCTGGAGATGTCACCGGAGGATCGTGCGGGAGAGGGCATCTTTATGGCCTTCCAGTATCCGGTTGAGATCCCGGGCGTCAGCAACCAGTTCTTCCTGCAGACGGCACTGAACGCGGTGCGTAAATATCGTGGTCAGGAGGCTCTGGATCGCTTCGATTTCCAGGATCTGATGGAAGAGAAGATCAAGCTGCTCAAAATGCCGGAAGATTTATTGACCCGCTCAGTCAACGTCGGCTTCTCGGGCGGCGAAAAAAAGCGTAACGATATTCTGCAGATGGCGGTTCTGGAGCCCGAGCTGTGCATTCTCGATGAGACCGACTCCGGTCTGGATATCGACGCCCTGAAGATTGTCGCCGATGGCGTTAACGCGCTGCGCGACGGCAAGCGTTCGTTCATTATTGTCACCCACTACCAGCGCATTCTGGATTACATCAAGCCGGATTACGTCCACGTGCTTTATCAGGGGCGTATTGTGAAATCCGGTGATTTCACGCTGGTTAAACAACTGGAGGAGCAGGGGTATGGCTGGCTTACCGAACAGCAGTAATGCGCTCCAGCAGTGGCACCGGCTGTTTGAAGCCCAGGGGGGGACACGTTCTGAGCAGGCGCAGCAGCATCTGCAGCAGATGCTGCGCCTCGGCCTGCCGACGCGTAAGCATGAGAACTGGAAATACACCCCGCTTGATGGCCTGCTGAACGGCGAATTTGTTTCTCGGCTGGCGGATATCAGCCCGGCCCAGCGTGATGCGCTGGCACTGAACGTTGATGCCCTGCGGCTGGTGTTTGTTGACGGGCAGTTCCGTCCTGAGCTGAGCGACAGCGCTGAAGAGAGCGGTTATACGATTACCCTTGATGATGAACGCCAGAGCCTGGCGGCTCCCGTGCAGCCGGAGGTGTTTCTGCATCTTACCGAGAGCCTGGCGCAGAGCGTGACGCATATCCACGTTAAGCGTAACCTGCGCCCGGCAAAACCGCTGTTACTGCTGCATATCACCCAGGGGCTCGACGGTGACGAAATCAATACCGCGCACTATCGCCATCATCTTGAACTGGCGGAGGGGGCAGAGGCCACGGTAATCGAACATTACGTCAGCCTTAACGAGGTCAGGCACTTTACCGGATCGCGTCTGACGATGAATGTCGCCGCTAATGCACGACTTCACCACATCAAGCTGGCGTTTGAGAATGGGCAGAGTCACCACTTTGCCCATAATGATATTGTGCTGGCTCAGGATGCCGCAGCTTTCAGCCACAGCTTCCTGCTCGGCGGGGCGGTGCTGCGCCACAACACCAGCACCCAGCTCAACGGTGAAAACACCACGCTGCGCATCAACAGCCTGGCGATGCCGGTTAAATCAGAAGTGTGCGATACGCGCACCTGGCTTGAGCACAACAAGGGCTACTGCAACAGCCGCCAGCTGCACAAAACCATCGTCAGTGACAAAGGGCGCGCGGTGTTTAACGGCCTGATTAACGTGGCGCAGCACGCCATTAAAACCGACGGGCAGATGACCAATAACAACCTGCTCCTGGGCCGCCTGGCGGAGGTGGACACCAAACCGCAGCTGGAGATCTATGCCGACGACGTGAAATGCAGCCATGGCGCCACGGTCGGAAGGATCGATGACGAGCAGATGTTCTACCTGCGTTCCCGCGGTATTGATCAGCAGGCGGCGCAGAAGATGATTATCTATGCGTTTGCCGCCGAACTGACGGAAGCGCTGCACGATGGTCAGTTAAAACAGCAGGTGCTGGACCGTATTGGCCTGCGTCTGCCTGGAGGCGAAGCATGAGTTTTCCCGTCGAGAAAGTCCGGGCTGATTTCCCGGTTTTGACCCGTGAAGTCAACGGGCTGCCGCTGGCCTATCTGGACAGCGCCGCCAGCGCGCAGAAGCCGAATCAGGTGGTGGATGCGGAGGCGGAGTTCTATCGCCACGGTTACGCCGCCGTGCATCGGGGGATCCATACCCTGAGCGCGGAAGCCACCCAGCGCATGGAGAACGTGCGCACGCAGGTGGCTGCCTTTCTCAATGCCCGCTCGCCCGAAGAGCTGGTGTTTGTGCGCGGCACAACCGAGGGGATTAACCTTGTCGCCAACAGCTGGGGCAACGCCCAGGTGCGCGCAGGGGATAACATCATCATTACCCAGATGGAGCACCACGCGAATATCGTGCCGTGGCAGATGCTCTGCGAGCGCGTTGGGGCGCAGCTGCGGGTGATCCCGCTCAATGTTGACGGGACGCTGCAGCTTGAGTTGCTTGACGGCCTGCTGGATGACCGCACGCGGCTGGTGGCGGTCACCCAGGTTTCCAACGTGCTGGGGACCGAAAACCCGGTCGCAGAGATCGTCGAGAAGGCCCATCTGGCGGGGGCGAAGGTGCTGATTGACGGCGCTCAGGCGGTGATGCACCACGCGGTTGACGTCCAGGCGCTGGACTGCGATTTCTACGTGTTTTCCGGCCACAAGCTCTACGGCCCGACCGGGATTGGCGTGCTGTATGTGAAAGAAGACATCCTGCAGGCGATGCCGCCGTGGGAAGGGGGCGGGTCAATGATCGCCACCGTTAGCCTGACGGAAGGCACCACCTACGCCCGTGCGCCGTGGCGTTTTGAGGCGGGTACGCCCAACACCGGGGGCATTATTGGGCTGGGGGCGGCGGTTACTTACGTTTCGGCGATCGGCCTTGAAGCCATTCAGGAGTATGAACAGCTGCTGATGCACTATGCGCTTGCGGAACTTGCCAGCGTACCGGATCTGACCCTTTACGGCCCGGCTGACCGGCAGGGGGTGATCGCGTTCAATCTCGGGAAACACCATGCCTATGACGTGGGCAGTTTCCTCGATAATTACGGCGTAGCGGTCCGTACCGGGCACCACTGCGCCATGCCGCTGATGGCGTTTTACCAGGTTCCGGCAATGTGCCGCGCATCGCTGGTGATGTACAACACAACGGAAGAGGTCGACAGGCTGGTGGCGGGGCTAAAACGCATCCATCAGCTGCTGGGCTAACAAGGAGGCGAAAGATGGCAGATCTGCCGGACAAAGATAAATTACTGCGTAACTTCTCGCGTTGCGCAAACTGGGAAGAGAAGTATCTCTACATCATTGAGCTGGGACAGCGTTTACCGCCGCTCAGCGAAGAGGCGCATTGCCCGGAGAACAGTATTCAGGGCTGTCAGAGCCAGGTATGGATTGTGATGGCGCAGTCGGATGACGGCACTATCGAACTGCGCGGCGACAGCGATGCTGCCATTGTTAAAGGGCTTATTGCGGTCGTTTTCATTCTTTATCACCAGATGTCGGCTCAGGATATTGTCGCGTTCGATGTCCGTCCGTGGTTTGAAAAAATGGCCCTGACCCAACACCTCACCCCGTCCCGTGCTCAGGGACTGGAAGCGATGATTCGCGCCATCCGCGCCAAAGCTGCAATCCTTAGCTAGACTTACAGAACAGCATTCATTCTGTTTCGCGAGGTGGTTCCCGCCTCGCTGGTTTTTCAGCTTTCTGGCATCCTGCCAGTGAATAAGGAATCTCAGCATGAAGCGCGCGTCTCTCATAACTCTATTACTTATCAGTTCGCTCGGTGCCCTTCATTCGGCCCGCGCGATGGACTATCCATTGCCGCCCGCAGGCAGCCGTCTGATTGGGCAAAATCAAACCTACACGATACAGGAAGGGGATAATAAACTGCAGACCATCGCCCGCCGGTTTAACACTGCGGCGCAGGTGCTGCTGGAAACGAACAATACTATTGCGCCGGTCAACCCTGCACCGGGCACCGTTATTACCATCCCATCGCAGATGCTGCTGCCGGACACGCCGCGTGAGGGGATTGTGGTGAACCTTGCCGAGCTTCGCCTGTATTACTTCCCGCCGGGGGAAAATATTGTTCAGGTCTTCCCGCTCGGTATCGGGCAGTTGGGGCTGGAAACCCCGGTCACCACTACGCGGGTGAGTCAGAAAATCCCTAACCCCACCTGGACGCCCACGCCGGGGATCAGAGCCCGCTCGCTGGAGCAGGGCATTAAATTGCCTCCTGTGGTCCCTGCCGGGCCAAATAACCCCCTGGGGCGCTACGCACTGCGTTTAGGCGTGGGTAATGGGGAATATCTCATTCACGGCACCAGCGCGCCGGACAGCGTCGGCCTGCGGGTCAGTTCCGGCTGTATGCGGATGAATGCTCCGGACATTAAAGCCCTGTTTGAACAGGTGCGGGTGGGCACGCGGGTACAGATTATCAATGAACCCGTGAAGTTCTCCGTTGAGCCAGATGGTAAACGCTATATTGAAGTTCACCGTCCGCTGGCGCAGGTGGAGGGGGAAAACCCGCAGGTCTCGCCAATTAGCCATTCCGCCGACTTTGCAACCTTTGTGTCTCAGGCGGGAAGTGATAAAGCGCTCATTGATAAAGCCCTGTCACGTCGTGCCGGGATCCCGGTTGTGGTCTCCGCTGGTAGCGGCCCGTCTGCCAGTAATAACGTGTTGTCGGTACAGAACAGTCGTGTGTCTGCTGCGGTTGCGGAAGATGAAGGGGAGAAGGTGACGCAGTAGTGGTTTGACGCAGGCAAAAAAAATGGCGCACAATGTGCGCCATTTTATTAACAGGTACTATTACTTACGGTATTTAGTAGCCTGGTTGTCCAGACGCTGGTTAGCGCGAGCTGCGTCGTCTTTAGCAGCCTGAACGTCGGAACGCATTGCGTTCACGTCGTTGCTCAGCTGGTCAACTTTAGCGTTCAGAGTCTGAACGTCAGAAGACAGCTGATCGATTTTAGCGTTGCTGGAGCAACCAGCCAGCAGAGTAGAACCCAGGATTACCGCGCCCAGTACCAGTTTAGTACGATTCATTATTAATACCCTCTAGATTGAGTTAATCTCCATGTAGCGTTACAAGTATTACACAAACTTTTTTGGGTTGAGAATATTTTTTTGATGGGAATACACCTATTTTTGATCGTTCGCTCAAAGAAGCACCGAATCAGCCCTTTTCGGGCAAAAATCTAAGGAAAAAAAGGCATTTATCATCGGATTCATCTTAGATAAATCGCAATTAAATAGAAAAACCCGATTTGCAATTTGAATGAGTTTGGCTAATGCCGGGAATAAAAAAAGCGCCCAATGGGCGCTTTTTATCCAAATTAATTCGTTCGGGAATTATTACAGCACGTGAACAGATGCGGTATTGGTGGTTCCGCTTGGTACCAGGGCACCAGAAACCATTACCACAACGTCGCCTTTCTGAGCCAGACCGCTTTCCAGAGCCAGAGCTTTACCCTGAATGTAGAAATCGTCAGTAGAGGCGATCTCTTTAACCAGGTGCGCAACTACGCCTTTGCTCAGCACCAGCTGACGAGCGGTGGTTTCGTTGGTGGTCAGGGCCAGGATGGTCGCATCCGGGAAGTATTTACGCACGGCGCGCGCAGATTTACCGCCCTGGGTCGCGACCACGATCAGTGGCGCTTCCAGTTTCTCAGCAGTTTCTACCGCACCGCGGCATACTGCTTCGGTGATACGCAGCTTGCGGCTGTCGTTGTTAAAGTCGAGACGGCTGGTCATCACGCGGTCAGTACGTTCGCAGATGGTCGCCATGATGCCGACCGCTTCCAGCGGGTATTTCCCTTTCGCGGATTCACCGGACAGCATCACCGCATCGGTACCGTCGAGGATGGCGTTTGCCACGTCGCCTGCTTCAGCGCGGGTTGGGCGTGGGTTTTTGATCATGGAGTCCAGCATCTGCGTTGCGGTGATAACCACTTTACGCGCGCGAACACACTTCTCGATCATCATCTTCTGCGCGAAGATCACTTCTTCAACCGGGATTTCAACGCCCAGGTCGCCACGTGCAACCATGATGCCGTCAGACGCTTCGAGGATTTCGTCGAAGTTGTTCAGGCCTTCCTGGTTTTCAATTTTGGAGATGATCTGGATCTTCTCGCCGCCGTGCGCTTTCAGGTGCTCACGGATTTCAACCACGTCGGAACGTTTACGGATGAAGGAGGCGGCAACGAAGTCAACGCCTTGCTCGCAGCCGAAGATCAGGTCCTGCTTGTCTTTTTCAGCCAGCGCTGGCAGCGCGATGGAGACGCCTGGCAGGTTAACGCCTTTGTTCTCACCCAGGTCGCCGTTGTTCAGCACTTTACAGATAACCTTGTTGCCTTCGATAGCGGTGACTTCCATACCGATCAGACCATCGTCGACCAGTACGGTGTTACCGACGGACAGGTCGCTGGTGAAGCCTTCGTAGGTCACTGCAACGATTTCGCTGTTACCGACCACAGACTTGTCAGTGGTGAAGGTGAAGGTCTGGCCCGCTTTCAGAGAGACGTCATTACCGCCTTCCAGTTTGATGGTACGGATTTCAGGACCTTTGGTATCCAGCAGGATGGCGGCTTTTTTACCGGTCTTGCTCATCACGTTGCGCAAGTTCTGGATGCGCTGGCCGTGCTCAGCGTAATCACCGTGGGAGAAGTTCAGACGCATCACGTTCATGCCGGCGTCCAGCATTTTGCTCAGCATCTCTTCAGATTCGGTTTTCGGGCCGATAGTACAAACAATTTTCGTCTTTTTCATGACAGTCTTAGTCTTTAAGTTGGGAAGGATATGGAAATCTCGCTCCGGGGGCGCACCGCCGCGGAGTCAAACCTGTGTTGCAAAAGAGTATATGACACGCACTAAGGATAGGAGACATCAAATGAGCGTGCAGAAGAAAGTGTGCCTGAGTGACAGCCCAACGAAGGAGAGGAGAAGTTGTACGTTGTTTTTTGTATTCCAAGCGCTGAAACCATTCACCAGGGGCCAGGCGCGCATTATACGCTGATTTTAAGATAAAAGGAAAATGGAAACGGTGTTTCAGAAATAATCTGTGCAGTTTCACATAATATTGTTATCAAGGCGTTAAGCCATGATGACAACTTATGGCGGCAGGTGAGTGACCTGCCGCAATTTGCTTATTTTTGCAGCGCCTGACTGAGATCGGCAATCAGGTCTTTCGGATCTTCAATCCCCACCGACAGGCGGATCAGCTGCGGCACAATGCCGTTTGCCAGCCGTTGCTCAAGAGGAATTGAAGCGTGGGTCATGCTGTAAGGCTGGCTCACCAGACTCTCCACGCCGCCGAGGCTTTCCGCGAGGGTGAACAACTTCAGGTTGCGGATAACCTCCGTTGCGCGTTGCGCATCGCCTTTTACCACCACAGAAATCATCCCACCCGGCAGGGCCATTTGCGTGCGGGCGAGGCGATACTGAGGGTGGGACTCCAGCCCTGGATAGAACACGTTTTCCACCAGAGGATGTTGCTCCAGCCATTGCGCAATCGCCAGCGCGTTGGTGCTGTGCTTTTCCACCCTCAGCGCAAGCGTGCGAATACCGCGCAGCGTCAGGAAACTGCTGAACGGATCCAGGACACCGCCCACCGCGTTCTGCAGATAGCCGAGCTTGTCTGCCAGCGCCGGGTTATCACCCACTACCGCCAGCCCGGCAACGACGTCGGAGTGGCCATTAAGGTATTTGGTGGCGGAGTGCACCACGATATCGAAGCCCGACTCAAGAGGGCGATGGATCACCGGTGACGCGAAGGTGTTGTCCGCCACGCTGATGACGTTATGACGACGAGCAATCGCCGCGATGGCCGCCAGGTCCGCCAGCTTCAGCAGCGGGTTGGTTGGGGTCTCAACCCAGACCATCCGCGTCTCCGGGCGAATGGCGGCCTCAAGCCCGGCCAGGTCGTCCGGCTTAACCCAGCTGACCTGCAGGCCGGTGCTGCGTTTGCGCACGTTCTCGATCAGACGATACGTCCCGCCGTAGACGTCATCGATGGCAACGATATGGCTGTCTTTATCCAGCAGTTCAAGCACCGTGGAGATCGCCGCGAGACCGGAGGCAAACGCGTAGCCGCGCGTGCCGCCTTCCAGTTCGGCAATGGCGGTCTCCAGCGCATGGCGGGTGGGGTTGCCGCTGCGCGAATATTCATAGCCGGTATGTTCCCCGGGAGCGGGTTGCGCAAACGTCGAGGTGGCGTAAATCGGCGGCATCACCGCCCCGTGCTGGTCGTTGAACTCGCCGCTGTGTACGCTCAGGGTTGCCAGGTTCTTCATCATCTCTTCCTTTATTGCTGTAGACGGTTGCGCCATGCGGTCAGCACGTCGCTGCGCGTAATCAGACCGAGAAAACGGTCGTTGTCATTAATCACGGCCACCAGACCGCGGTCGAAGATGGCGTGCAGGGCGCTCTCCGGGGCGTGTTTATCCAGGAACTCCACCTGACGCGTCATGGCCGCCGTCACCGGAAGCGCGAAGCGATCGCCGTCGCCGCCGATATGCCGCAGCAGATCCCATTCGTCGATAATGCCCACCACCTTGCCGTTCTCCAGCACCGGCAGCTGGGAGATGTCATACAGACGCATGCGCGCCAGGACAGTGGAGAGCGTGTCATCCGGGGCGGCGGTGACGGTGGCGCCTTCATCGTGGCGCAGGGCGATGTAGTCGGAGAGATCGCCGGCCTGAGGGCGCGTAAGCAACCCCTGCTGGCGCATCCAGTCGTCGTTGAACATCTTAGAAAGATATTTATTGCCGCTGTCGCAGGCGAAGGTCACCACGCGTTTCGGCGTGGTCTGCGCCTGGCAATACTTCAGCGCGGCCGCCAGCAGCGTGCCGCTGGAGGAGCCCGCCAGAATCCCTTCTGTTTTCAGCAGTTCGCGCGCGGTGGCAAACGCTTCGCGGTCGGTGATGCGCCAGGCGCGATTCACGCCTTCAATGTGGGCCAGCGGAGGAATAAAGTCTTCACCGATCCCCTCAACCAGCCATGAGCCTGCATCGTGGTAACGTCCGGTTTCGACCTGATCGGCCAGAACGGAGCCGGCCGGATCTGCCAGAACAAACTCCGTGTGCGGAGAGTGTTCGGCGAACCACGCCTGCAGACCGCCCAGGGTACCGCCTGAACCGACCCCGACCACGATAGCGTCGATGTTACCGTCAAGCTGCTCATACAGTTCCGGCGCCGTGGTGGTGCGGTGTGCCAGCGGGTTGGCGGTGTTATTGAACTGGTCGATGTAAAACGCACCGGGCAGCTCACTGGCCAGACGCTGGGCGTAATCCTGGTAATAGGCCGGATGGCCCTTATTGACGTCGGAGCGGGTCAACACCACCTGGGCACCCAGCGCACGCAGGTGGAAAATCTTCTCGCGACTCATTTTGTCCGGCACCACCAGGATCAGCGAGTAGCCCTTCTGGGCGGCGATCAGCGCCAGGCCCAGTCCGGTATTCCCGGCCGTGGCCTCAATAATCGTGCCGCCCGGCTGCAGCTTACCGGTGCGCTCCGCTTCGTTGATCATCGACAGCGCCACGCGGTCTTTAATGGAGCCGCCCGGGTTCTGGTTTTCGAGCTTCAGAAACAGCGAGCAGGGACCGGTATCGAGCTTGTGCAGCTGGATGAGCGGGGTACGTCCAATCAGTTCGGTGACGGAGTGGTAAATCGTCATGATGTTTTCCTTTCTGGAGGTCATGACGGGATGATAGGGCGGCGAAATTTTCGTAAGAAAGAACCATTCACTGCCTTTTAGAACAGAAAGGAATATATATGACGTTTTTGGATGTCAGGACAGCAAGACGTAAAGTTGTCTGGATGTGAGGATGGCTATATCGACATAAAATGCTGCAAAAATGAGCGTTTTTGCCGGGTGTCCGCCAGCAGATATGCATCAGGCAGATAATCATTGCTGAAATTGGTCTAAATGCTACCCTGCCTGTAAATCCGCTATTTATTCCCCAAAGTTATAACACATTCTTTTTTGTTCATTTAAAAGCTGATAACGCCTGTTTACTATCGTTTGGACATCCATACTGCTAAACCGCCACGAGCGGCACGGATAATAAATAAGAATGATCGTTCTCAGCAATATTTCGAAGGTTTTTGACAACGGAAAGGTGGCGCTCACGGCCGTTGATAATGTCAATTTGACGATAGCACAGGGGCAGATATACGGGATCATCGGTTACAGCGGAGCAGGTAAAAGCACGCTTATCCGCCTGCTGAATGGTCTGGAAAAACCGAGCAGCGGCAGCGTAACCATCAACGGGCAGAACATTTCTGCCGCAAAAGGTGAAGCACTGCGCCAGGCGCGTCTGAAGATCAGCATGGTGTTTCAGCACTTCAACCTGCTGTGGTCACGTACGGTCAGCGAGAATATTGCGTTCTCGATGCAAATTGCCGGCGTACCGAAAGCCGATATCAAGGCTCGCGTGGCCGAGCTTATTGAGCTCGTTGGCCTGAAAGGCCGCGAGCATGCCTATCCGTCACAGTTGAGCGGTGGGCAAAAGCAGCGCGTGGGCATTGCGCGTGCGCTGGCTAATCGCCCGGATGTGCTGCTCTGCGATGAAGCCACGTCCGCACTCGATCCGCAAACCACCGATCAGATCCTCGATCTGCTGCTGGATATCAACCGTCGCTTCCAGCTGACCATTGTGCTGATCACCCACGAGATGCATGTGGTACGCAAAATCTGCGACCGCGTGGCGGTGATGGAGAACGGTAAAGTGGTGGAAGAGGGGGACGTACTGAGCGTCTTCACCCATCCGCAGCAGCCGATCACCCGGCAGTTCGTCCGCCAGGTGAGCCAGTACGCTGAGGAAGAAACCTTTAATGCCGAACTGGCAAACGAGCTGGAAGGGACGGTCATCAGGCTGACCTTTACCGGGCACAGCACGCATAAACCGATCGTCGGTGAACTGACCCTGCGCTACGGCCTGCCGTTTAATATCCTGCACGGCAAAATGACGCAAACCGCCCATGGCGTGTTTGGCCAGCTCTGGGTGCACGTGGTGGCATCCGATGAACAACTGAACAATATCCTCGCCGACCTGCAGCACAGCGATATTGAAGGTGAGGTAATTAAACATGGCTGAGAATCTCTTTCCGCATCTTAAGTGGGATCAGCTCTGGGCGGCGACGCTGGAGACACTGTACATGACGGCGCTTTCCGGCGTGGCGACCTTCGTTCTGGGCATTGTCCTCGGTCTGGCGCTGTTTTTAACCGCGCGCGGCGGGTTGTTCCACAACCGCACGGTCTACAGCGTCATTTCCATTGTGGTGAACGTGTTCCGCTCGATTCCGTTCATCATTCTGATTGTGCTGCTGATCCCGTTCACCAAGACCGTTGTGGGCACCATTCTTGGCGCCAACGCGGCGCTGCCGGCGCTGATTGTGGGCGCGGCACCCTTCTACGCACGCCTGGTGGAGATCGCCCTGCGTGAGGTGGATAAAGGCGTCATCGAAGCCACACGCTCGATGGGCGCTCGACTGAGCACGTTAGTGTTTCGGGTTTTACTGCCGGAATCATCACCTGCACTGGTATCGGGTATTACGGTAACGCTCATTGCGCTGGTGAGTTACAGCGCCATGGCGGGGGTGATTGGCGCCGGCGGGTTGGGAAATCTGGCTTATCTGGAAGGATTCCAGCGCAACCATGGTGACGTCACGCTGGTGGCAACGGTGACCATTCTGATCATCGTTTTCATTATCCAGTTCTGCGGCGACGCCATTACTTCTCTGTTAGATAAACGCTAATAAATACACACAGGAACCACATCATGAAAAAGACACTGACACTGATCGCCGCTGCAACCCTGAGTGCCCTGAGCTTTGCCTCCTGGGCCGACACCCTGACCGTGGGCGCATCCAACACGCCGCACGCCGAAATTCTGGAGCAGGCAAAGCCGATTCTGGCGAAACAGGGTATTGACCTGGAGATCAAACCGTTCCAGGACTACATTCTGCCGAATACCGCGCTGGCCCGTCATGACATCGATGCCAACTATTTCCAGCACATTCCTTACCTGAACAGCGTGCTGAAAGATCATGCGGGCGATAAGGATTATGATTTCGTCAGTGCGGGGGCGATTCACATCGAACCTATTGGCATCTACTCCAAAAAATACAAGTCGCTGAAAGACCTGCCGGAAGGTGGCAAGATCATTATGCGTGACGCGGTTTCTGAAGAGGGCCGCATTCTTTCCATCTTCGAGAAAGAGGGCGTGATCAAGCTGAAGCCGGGCATCGACAAAGTGACCGCGCGTATCAGCGACATCGTGGAGAACCCGAAAAAGCTGCAGTTCACGCCTAACGTTGAAGCCTCTCTGCTGCCGCAGATGTACAACAACAACGAAGGCGATGCGGTGGTGATTAACGCCAACTACGCGATCGACGCCGGTCTGGATCCGGTCCACGACCCGATTGCGGTAGAGAGCGGTGAAAACAACCCGTACGCCAACATCATCACTGTTCATCGCGGTGACGAGAAGAAGAAAGATATCGTCGCGCTGGTGAACGTGCTGCACTCGAAAGAGATTCAGGACTGGATCCGCACCAAATATAAAGGCGCGGTTATTCCTGTTAATAACTAATTGACTGATTTTACAGATGAAGCCCGGCGAGTCTCTCGCCGGGCTTCTTTTTTGTATCCGGCAGGAGAATCATTTAAGCTCAACGTTTAACAGGCAATGGAGTGATGACGATGGGTAACGTGACCAAAGATGAAGCGCTGTACCAGGAGATGTGCCGGGTGGTCGGCAAGGTGGTGCTTGAGATGCGTGATTTAGGGCAGGAGCCAAAGCATATAGTCATTGCCGGGGTACTGCGTACCGCGCTGGCGAACCAGCGCGTGAAACGCAGTGAATTGACAACCAAAGCGATGGAAACAGTGGTTAAAGCGCTGGCCGGGTAATGCGCCAGCGCTTCGCAAGTTGCTCGAGCGAGCAGCAGAGCAGGTAATAGACCACGCCCGTAAAGATAAAAATGGCCGCCGGGTAAATCTGCACCCGGTTGTTGACCTGTCCCGCCACCGTGGTCAGTTCCGGTACGTTCACGATAAACGCCAGCGACGTATCCTTCAGCAGGCTGATAAAAATCCCCACCAGCGACGGCAGAATGTTCCTCAGCGCCTGGGGCAGCAGCACGCGCCACAGGATTTGCCGGGTGCTAAACCCCTGAGCGAGTGCGGCCTCGTACTGCCCGGACGGTAAGGCCTTCAGCCCGGCCAGCACCGAGTGCATCACGGTGGCCGCGGTAAACCAGGCCAGTGCCAGCGTGACGGTCAACGCGCCCGGCAGATCGCCTCCGGTGATGAGCGGCAGCAAATACCACATCCAGAAAATCACGAAGATGAGCGGGATCCCGCGAATCAGCTCTGCCCACAAGAAGAGGGCTTTTCGCACAAGCCCGGTAAAGCGCCAGGCCAGACACGCGAGTGCCACCCCGCCGGGCAGGGCGATGATCGCTGCCCCCACCGCCATCATTACCGAGAGCAATACGCCACCCGGTTCACCGGTTGCCGCGCGTCCCCACAGCAGATAATCGAGGTTATCGGTGATGACATTAAGTCCGGCAATCATGTTTTTCACTCCCTGTGGTGACGACAAGCGGGCGTTTACGCTTCGCGTGAGGTCCAATGCGAACCAGCACCATCCCCATCACCAGCCCGGTCAGGAGATAGAGCGCGGTGCCGAAGGTAAATGCCTCAAGCGCGTGCGCGTTATAGCTTTCAATCTGCCTGACCTGATAGGTCAGTTCAGCAAAGCCGATTCCGCTGGCGAGCGAGGAGAGCTTCATCAGATTCAGATACTGCCCCACCACGGGCTGCCAGGCGTTGGCCAGCCCCTGCGGCAGCAGGATGTAGCGAAACAAGCGCCACGTGGAGAACCCCTGGGCGAGGGCCGCCTCCCGCTGTCCGGCCGGAACAGAGCGCAGCCCCGATTCCACTTCTTCGATTAAAAATGCCGAGGTAAATACCCCCAATCCCCACGCCGAACAGAGAAACTCGGGCGTAAACCACCAGACGTCGCCGGGCAGCATTGACCAGCGGTGATCCGCATTAACCGCATCCCTGAAGAGCTGCGGTAACCCGTTCCAGGCGGCAAAATACCAGAACAGCAGTTGCACCAGCAGCGGTGTATTGCGAAACAGCGAGACCCAGCTACTGACAATCGCCTTCCCGATGTGTCCGCCGGAAAGGCGCAGCAGCATAAACAGCACCGCGAGCAGGCTGGCCAGCAGGATGCCCGCAAGCGTTACCCAGAGCGTGGTGAGAAACCCGGAGAGGATCCACTGCAGAGGCTGTCCGGTCAGTACCCCCTGCCAGTCGAGCGCGGGCATTACAGGTGCTCCTGATGTAGCGGGTTGAGCACTTTTTGCAGGAACCGCTGTGCGCGGGGATGCGACGGCTGACTGAAAAATTGTGCCGGTGGCGCGATTTCCAGAATGTGCCCCCCGTAGATAAAGACAACCCGGTCAGCAATTTCCCGGGCAAACTGCATCTCGTGGGTCACCACAATCATCGTGATCCCGCTGTGGGCCAGCGCTTTCATCACAAACAGCACTTCGCCAATCATTTCCGGATCGAGCGCAGACGTGGGCTCGTCGAACAGAATGATTTGCGGCGATGAGGCCAGAGCGCGGGCAATCGCCACGCGCTGCTGCTGTCCACCGGAAAGCTCGGCCGGGAAATGGTGGGCTTTTTCCAGCATTCCGACCTTTTCCAGCAGAGCCAGCGCGCGTTCCTGGGCCGGTTGCGGCTTCCAGCCGTGGACGTGCTCCAGCGCGAGCGTGATGTTCTGGCTGGCGGTGAGATGGGCATAAAGATTGAACTGCTGGAACACAAACCCCACGCGGCTTCGTAGCTGACGCAGCCCGGTACCGGAAAGCGTACCGGTCGGTTTGTTGTCGACCAGAATCTCCCCGCCGCTCAGGGTTTCAAGCTGGTTGATAAGCCGAATCAGGGTGGATTTACCGGAGCCCGAAGGGCCGAGGATGGCGACCACTTCACCGGGCGTGATGGTGAGATTAATGTCGTTCAGAACCTGATGGTCACCGTAGCGTTTGTCCACGTGGCGAAACTCGACGCTGGCCTGTTCCAGATGTGAAAAATCCGCGGCACCGGCCGCGGAGTGTGAAAATAAACCTGAGAGCATATTACTTAGCTTCTATTTTAAAGGCGCGAGGCTGTGGAGCAGGAGTACCGGGACCAAACCAGACATCATAGATTTTTGCCGCCTGGCCGTTCTTTTCAAGATTGACCAGCTCATCGTTAACCGCTTTCAGCAGCGCCGTTTCACCTTTTTTCACCCCAACGCCAATCTCTTCTTTGCTGAGCAGGTCAGGCAGAATTTTGAAGTTCGCTTTGTCCGGCGCCTGCGCCAGCAGGCCGGCCAGAATGGTGCTGTCCTGGGTAATCGCCTGTACGTTGCCGTTGCGCAGTGCCGTCAACGCCAGCGGAATATCGTCATAAGAGAGCACGCGGGACTGAGGGAAACGCTGGTGCAGCGCCTGCTCGCCGGTG
Source organism: Enterobacter sp. K16B (assembly GCF_020216105.1). NCBI lineage: Bacteria > Pseudomonadati > Pseudomonadota > Gammaproteobacteria > Enterobacterales > Enterobacteriaceae > Enterobacter > Enterobacter sp. K16B. Next base: position 52,299 of record NZ_JAIWJZ010000031.1, on the reverse strand, counting down.
GTGCCTTTTACCGCACCAATGCGTGCATGGCTATACGCATCCAGCTTATCGGCGGATTTGGCCGGGACCAGGAACTGTTGCCCGGTGACAAAGTAGGGTGTTGAGAAATCGATCACCTGCGCACGTTCCGGGGTAATGGTGATATCCGCGACAATTAAATCGGCTTTACCGGACTGAAGCAGGGGAATGCGGTTTGCCGGGTTGGTGGCTACCAGTTCCAGCTTCACGCCGAGTGATTTTGCCAGTGCTCTGGCGAAGTCCACGTCGTAACCCACGATCTCGTGCGTTTTGGCATCAATCGAGCCAAACGGCGGGTTGGCGTCAAACGTGGCCACTTTTACCACGCCTGCGGCCTTTATATCCGCCAGCTGATCGGCCTGCGCCTGCACTGAAAGCAAGCTCCCGGCCGCCAGCAATCCCAGAACCAGTGTCCGTTTTGTAAACCCTTTCATATTTGCTGCCATAGTCATACGTCATCCCGTTGTTTTTGTTTTCCCTCGCTACGCTCCCATAAGCGAAAGCTATCGCCAAATAAGAAATCGTTCTTTGCTTTTAGCAAAAAAGCATTAGTGAACAGTGTGTTAATGAAGCGTGAAAAGCACGGGGCGCTATTTGCAGATCCTGCACATCGACAGTGGATTTTGGTATTTCCCCTGCACGCAGTTTGGGTTTTAACTGAGTACAGGTTAAGCGAGAGGGGATTGACGATGAAAAAGTGGATAAGCACGTTACGGCGGTTTTTTGCAACCCGACCAGTGAATGCGGAGAACAGCGCGCAACGTGTTCTTGAGTCGATACTGCCTGTCGCGAGCCTGTATGGCGTGGACGTCGCTAACATTGATCCGGAGTGGTTCCATGATAAAACGTCACGCTGAACTGCGCCGCACGCGCGAAATGTACTGGAATGAGCTGTGCCTGATTTTGTTCTGATAACGGATAACTGTTAATGTTGACAGATGGTTAAGTCTGCTCAGTTAACGGAATGAAGAACCCCTTTTTCAAGCGCGGTATTATTGTCTGGACGATAGTCTGCCTCATCAGCGGCATCCTGCTCTATGCCGAACAGATCCGTCGCCAGTTCTGGGAGCGCGATCGCGAGTTCGCGGCTCTCTTCGCGGAATTAAGCGCGGTACTGACGCAAAATGAATCCGTATTGCCGCTTCTGAACGGCGATGAAGATATTGCCGCCCTGCGCAAAAAATTCCCCCAACTGCTTGCCCTGGAAAAGACCTCCGGACGCGCCCTTGATGCGCCACGGGTTGAACCTGCCCACGAGATGCAGTACTGGCTTTACAATCCCTGGCGTCAGATCCGCGTGCGGGTGGATCTCGGGCCGATTCTGAATGCCCATCATCCCTTTACGCATCTCGGGATCCGTTTTATGCCAAACGGCGACGAACCGACGTCTGACGCCTTCTGGCACTGGCAGCGCACCTTCCCGCAGCATACTCAACCTTTTACGCTGGAGGCCGACTCCCGCCCGGACTGGCTCGGCGTCAATGGGGTGCTGTACCCTATCCTGTTTATCGGGTGGGGGATAGTGATTGCGCTGGCGAGCGTGGTGCTCTGGCAGCGTAAAGCGCGCAAAGAGGCCGAGCAAAGGGCGCTCTACTACCAGCACGCCAGGCTCAATACCCTGGGAGAGATCACCGCCGGTATTGTGCATGAGATTAACCAGCCGTTAACCGCTGCGCAGACGTGGATCCAGGGAGCGCAGCGTCAGCTGCAGCAGGAAAACGGGCCAGCGGTGTCGCAGGCGCTGGCGGCCGCGCTGACGCAAATGCAGCGCATTAGCGCCTTGCTGACGCGTTTTCGCGAGCACGTGGTGCAGGAGAAAGTCACCCTGCGGGAAACCGACCTGGCGCAGTGCTGGCAGCAGGTGGTGAATTTGCTTGAGCATGAGCGCAGGGCCGAACATATCATGGTCACGCATGCGTTTACCCCAGGGGCCACGACGGTGCTGGCAGACCGTCTCTGGCTTGAGCAGGTCCTGCATAATTTGCTCAGCAATGCGATTCAGGCCCAGCAGGCATCGGTAGCCGGCTGGGTAAAGATTGAAAGTCAGAAAAACGAGCATGGCGTTGTGATTACCGTGACTGACGGCGGCCCGGGCTTTAGCCCGGAGGCGTTACAACATGCCTTCATGCCGTTTTACAGCGGCAGAGAAGCGGGCATGGGGCTGGGGATGACCCTGACGGAATCATTGATGACGCGTATGAATGGATCGATTACGCTGGGTAATGCGCCGCAGGGCGGGGCGCAGATCCGACTACAACTGGCGCACGGAAAGGAGGCTATGGATGGATAATACAATCTGGCTGATTGATGACGATGAATCCATCAGGGAGTCGATGACGTTTTTACTTTCAGGCATGGGCTGGCCGGTCAGGGCATATGAAAGCGTCGATGCGTTTACCGCTGCCCATGCACAGGAGAAAGCGCTGGTGGGCTGTATGCTGCTGGATATGCGGATGCCCGGTAAAGGCGGTCTCACCTGGCTTGAGGAGGGCACATGGCCCTGGAGCCTGCTGCCGGTGATTATCATGACCGGCCATGGTACCGTTGACGCCTGCCGTCGGGCATTCCGTAACGGCGTGTTTGAGTTTTTCACCAAGCCGCTGGATGCCGACAAGCTTATCGAAACCGTGGGCCTGGCCTTTGAGGAGAGTCACCGTCGCTTTGCCGACTGGCAGGAAACCACCCGGATCGCGACGCGTTTCGCGCAGCTGACCGCGCGGGAACATGAAGTGCTGGGGGAGTTGATGAAAGGGCTCAGCAACAAAGAGGTGGCCGCCCGGCTGAATCTCTCACCGCGTACGGTAGAAGCGCACCGCGCGGCGGCGTTTACCAAGCTTGGCGTCAGCAGTCTGGTTCAGGCAATACGCGAATACGATAAATTGCAATCCGTATAACTACCAGGATGAGTGCGTAATCAACCGAATACCGTTTCATCGTGCGGCTGGGTAACCTCTGGGTGTCTCTTAACACGCGAGGAAGTGCGATGAAAAAAATGATGGTGGCTGCGGCACTGGTGGCTGGTAGCGTAAGTCTGGCGGCGCAGGCCGAAACGTTAAACCAGAAGAATCTCTCACTGGCGCAGGCTAATGCGCTGGCAACGTCCGCCATTCAGGCCTGTACGGCAAAAAATTACCAGGTGACCGTTACCGTGGTTGACCGCGCGGGCGTCGTGAAAGCGGTACAGCGCACGGACAATGCTGGTCCACATACGGTTAAAGCCAGCGAAATGAAAGCCTGGACGGCGCTCAGCGCAAAGAATGCGTCCGGCAAGGTGATGGAAGCGGCGCAGAGCAACGCGGGTGCGCAAAACATGCGTGATATTCCGGGCTTCCTGCTGCTGGCGGGTGGCCTGCCGGTGAAAGAGGGCGATGAGGTGATCGGGGCGATTGGTATCGGCGGTGCGCCGGGCGGTCATCTTGATGAAGCCTGCGCGCAGGCAGCCATTGACGGGCTGAAAAAGTCATAAAAAAAGCACCGGCTTGCCGGTGCTTTTTACTTAGATCTTGCAGGCGTCGCCGCAGTCATCGTCGGCGACAATCGCCTGCGCTTTTTTATCTGCGTCGTCCAGACGTTCCGCATTACGCTCTTCGGCTTCATCCAGACCGTTAAAAACTAAGTTATCGAGATCAATTTCCATGTGGCACCTGCTATGTTCAGTGTTTGATACTGGCAGAGTATAGGGCAAAAAACGCCAGCAATGTACCTCGCAGCACATAACGATAATCCCTGCCATACTCAGTGCTTTATCGCTGAGGAGCGCACATGATTACACTCTGTAAAACCTGCGGAACCGCCTATGATGCACAGCCGGAAAGATGCCCGATTTGCGAGGATGAACGTCAGTACGTGCCTGCTGCGGGCCAGGCATGGATCGATTTCGACACCGTAACCGCCACGCATACCAACAAATGGCAGCAGCTGGAGCCGCGGTTGTTCGGCATCAAAACGGTCCCCGCCTTTGCTATCAACCAACGAGCCCTGCTCCTGCGAACGCCTCACGGTAATATCCTCTGGGACTGCATTGCCAACCTCGACTCCGCAACCAGAACGCTCATCACCGCGCTTGGCGGCATCAGCGCGATGGCGATTTCACATCCGCACTATTACACCACCATGCAGGAGTGGGCTGCGGCGTTTGATGCGCCGTTGTATCTGCACGCCAGCGACAGAGAGTGGGTCATGCGTGGCAGCCCGGCCATTCATTTCTGGGAAGGCGATGCGCTGGAGATTTTCCCGTCTGTCACCCTGCTGCGTCTGGGCGGGCATTTTGCCGGGGGAACGGTGCTGCACTGGCAGGAGGGGGACGGGGTGCTGCTGGTGGGGGACATCCTGCAGGTCACGCCGGGTAAAGACGCCGTCTCGTTTATGTGGAGCTATCCTAACTATCTCCCGCTGCCGGCCCGTACCGTAGAGTCAGTCGTGAATCAGCTCGAAGACAAAAAATTTGCACGCCTGTATGGCGCCTTCGAGGGGCAGAACATCCTGGCCCGCGCGGACGCCATTGTGCAGCGGTCGGGCCAGAAATATATTGCTTGTCTGAAGTAAACCACGATGGGTACACTTTACGAGTGTGATCGCGATCATACCTAAACTAAAACAGATAAAAGAGACATTGCTATGCAACATATCATTGAAGGTTTTCTCAGCTTTCAAAAAGAGATTTTCCCGCAACGTAAAGAACTCTTCCGCAGTTTAGCGTCCAGCCAGAATCCCAAAGCGCTGTTCATCTCATGCTCCGACAGCCGTCTGGTCCCAGAACTGGTCACCCAGCAAGAGCCGGGACAACTCTTTGTCATTCGTAATGCTGGCAATATTGTGCCACCGTTTGGCCCCGAGCCTGGCGGTGTGTCTGCAACCATCGAATATGCGGTTGTGGCGTTGGGCGTCACGGATATCGTCATTTGTGGTCACTCCAACTGTGGCGCGATGAAAGCGATCGCCGATAACGCAAACCTGGAGCCGATGCCCGCGGTGTCACACTGGCTGCGCTATTCCGACGCGGCAAAAGCGGTGGTTGAGAAGAAAACCTGGGATAAGCCGATCGATAAAGTTAACGCGATGGTGCAGGAGAACGTGTTTGCGCAGCTGAGCAACATTAAGACCCATCCGTCCGTTGCGGTGGGCCTGCGTAATAACTCCATCCGTCTGCACGGCTGGGTGTACGACATTGAAAGCGGCGAAATTCTTGCCCTGGATAAAGGGACGAAAACCTTCGTTTCGCTGTCTGAAAACCCGGAAGTCTTCTTCGAGTAATCATCCACAGCAGGGCAAGGATGCCCTGTCAGCTCTCATTGTACGGTAATCTCCGCCGCAATCCTGACGCGGGCTTCTCTGCCGCTTTCGCCATCGCCTCCGCAATCTCTGCGCACTCTGCCAGTCCCTGAACGAAGGGATGATCGTGCATTAGCCACGGTATCGCGCCGAAAGCGATTTTCCCGCGCACCGAGTCAGGCGCTTTCAGGGTGTAATCTTCGCCAATATCGGGTATCTCATCGCCCGTTGCCTGCAGCTGTTTGCGCAGCGTCGGGAAGGGCAGGTCTTTCGTTTTGAGCGGCTTTTGTCCGCGTGCGTCAATAAACACGTCGAAACGATACACGCGCTCTTGTGTGGTGATCACCGTCTGGTCGCTGCCTGCGTCAAGGGTGTAGTCGTCGCCGAGCGCTGCCACGCTAATGATGCCGGCCTCGCGCAGCGCAAGCAGCCGGCGAATAGACTGCGGAGGGATGGCGGCATAGTTGTCGATAAACACCCGGGCCAGCCCTGCTTTGAAGCGCTGAGTGTCCTGCTCATTAAGGTGGGGGACAATCTCCTGAACCACCTCATGCAGCCGAAGCACGGTATAGCGCCAGGCCACGGTGCGCCGTTCACGTTTGTTGCGCTCAACCTCGTTGAGATTCTCTTCCGCCCAGGTAAAGGGGTCGTGCCGTTTTCGATCCTCAAACCAGGCATCACGAATGCTGTCCGCATCTAGCTTATGCAGCGACATTTTCTCGCACCACGCCGGATCGGCGAGCTCCAGTTCGTTGACCATCAGCGCAAAGATGCGGTCAAGCAGGCCATCCGGCCCTTTGCCGATCTCGGTTTCAACCCTGAATTCGGTCAATACCGACAGCGGCTCGTAAGGAATAGGGCAGTAAAAATCGGCTTCTGGCAGAATGCCCGTCCGGGACATCAGGACGATGTTTAATGCTTCACTGCCTTGATCCAGCACGAATTTATCGTCGCGAAACGCGCCATGCTGCATCACCACCGCCATGGCCGCATCAAGGCCGCTTAACGATGTTCCCATAATGCCGACGCGGCACGGTGGAATGCTGGCGTCCATCAGACCGGACCACGGACTTGGGAAGAATGCGCGCGTGGCCTCGTCCTCGTCCGGCCAGACGTGACCGGTGGCGATCACCGCGAGATCGAAGCGTTCGGGAAACGCCTTATCGTTGACGCAAAGCGTGACGCCAGTCGTCGAGGGAATAACGTCGGTCACCCGGGAAGATTCATGGATATCCACCTGGAACCCCAGTTTTGTAGCCTCATTAACGATTGTCCGAAAGCTGTCGCGAAAATATTCCCCCAGCAGGATCCGCGGCAGAAACTGCCGGTCATGCAACCGGGCTTTATCCACCTTAAAGCGCGCCAGATGGTCGTCGCTCTGCTCCTTAAGCCAGTCCAGGTAGGTCATAAACAGAGGGGGGATCTCAATGCTCGCGATGTTTGCCAGCATCAGACGCGAGTTATCGTCGTCGTTATAGGGCATCCCTACGCCCGCTTCATCAGCCTGTTCAAAGACCGAGACCGAAAGCGGCTGCGGGTTTTTAATAAGTGCGTAAAAGGTATAAATCCCTGTAGGGCCGGAACCGATAATGGCGATTTTTTTCATCGACGGTTTTCCTCATTTTTTCCATGAGAAAAGCGTAGCAGGAGAACAGTGATGAAAATAAGGGATTAGGAAAATTCAGGGTATCAGAAGAGGATTTGCACCATTTCAGGACTGAAATGGTGCGTCCGAGTGGACTCGAACCACCGACCCCCACCATGTCAAGGTGGTGCTCTAACCAACTGAGCTACGGACGCAGAATGGTGCGTTCAATTGGACTCGAACCAACGACCCCCACCATGTCAAGGTGGTGCTCTAACCAACTGAGCTATGAACGCAACGTGTTGTCGGTGACAACGGGGACGAATATTAGCGGCACAGCACCAATGAGGCAAGAGGGAAAATGCATTTTTCTCTCTGATTTCACGCGATTGCTTCATTACCGCGCAAAGTGAAGAGAAAGTAGCCGCCAGCAGGCGGCTACTGCGTATTTAACGTGCAGCGCGTTGCAAAATGATGGTGGATGGCTGGCGCTGCAGGAAGCGCATCCGCATCATCATCATGACAGCCGCCGACGTCAGGCCGATGATAAAGCCCATCCAGAACCCTGCAGGCCCCATACGTTCCACAACCAGATCGGTCAGGGCCAGGATATAACCACATGGCAGACCTAACACCCAGTAGGCGATGAAGGTGATAAAGAAGATCGAACGCGTGTCTTTATACCCACGCAGCACGCCGCTGCCAATCACCTGGATGGAGTCAGAGATCTGGTATATCGCCGCCAGCAGCATCAGGTGTGATGCCAGAGCGACCACTTCCGGATTGTCGTTATAGAGCAGGGCAATCTGCTCCCGCAGTGCAACGGTGAAGAGCGCCGTACAGATCGCCATGCAGACACCGACACCAAGCCCGGTGCGCGCGGCCGTTTGCGCATCCAGCGTCGAGCCCTGACCCAGGCGGAAGCCCACGCGGATCGTCACAGCTGCCGCCAGTGACATCGGCAGAACGAACATCAGGGAACTGAAGTTCAGCGCAATCTGGTGCCCGGCCACGTTCACAATGCCCAGCGGGGAGACCAGCAGGGCGACCACGGCAAACAGGGTAACCTCAAAGAACAGTGCCAGGGCAATCGGTAACCCTAACTGCACCAGACGCGTCATGATGCCCCAGTCCGGGGTGCTAAACCGGTTCTCGTTACGAATATCGCGCATTGAGCGGGCGCGTTTTACAAAGGTGAGCATCGACAAGAACATCACCCAGTAAACGGCAGCTGTTGCCACGCCGCAGCCAACGCCGCCCAACTCCGGCATCCCGAAATGACCATAAATAAAGACATAGTTAACCGGAATATTGACCAGCAACCCAATAAAGCCCATCACCATGCCGGGTTTGGTTTTCGCCAGACCTTCACACTGGTTACGCGCTACCTGGAAAAAGAGGTAGCCTGGCGTGCCCCAGAGCAGGGCGCGCAGATAGCCTACGGCTTTATCAGCAAGTGCCGGGTCAATGTTATGCATCGCGCGGATGATATGGCCCGCGTTCCAGAGCACGACCATAATCAGCACCGAGACAAACCCTGCCAGCCAGAAGCCCTGGCGGACCTGATGGGCAATGCGTTCGCGACGGCCCGAGCCATTGAGCTGAGCGATAACCGGCGTGAGTGCGAGCAGCAGACCGTGGCCGAACAGGATGGCCGGGAGCCAGATTGACGTGCCGATGGCAACGGCCGCCATATCGGTGGCGCTGTAGCCACCTGCCATTACCGTATCCACAAATCCCATTGCGGTCTGGGCCACTTGCGCGATGATCACTGGTATAGCCAGTGCCAATAACTGGCGCGCTTCATTCATGTACTTCTGCACGTGAACACCTTTATTTTGTAGTTATTTGAGAGACTAAAAAAGCCGCCGAAACGGGCAGCAAGAAGAAAATGCAGGGGGGTGCCAGCTATTGTAGCGGGCTTTAGCTATTTATCTAGTGAAAAAATCGCCAGAAAATGCGCTCCGCTGGCAACCTGTTTTTCCAACTGTTATTGTGGTGGGATTAAAACGGTGTCACCACCGTCCGGAAAAAACAGGAGTTGTAAGCATGTTTACTGGTATTGTGCAGGGCATCGCCAAAGTGGTGTCCATTGATGAAAAACCGAATTTCCGTACTCATGTTGTTGAGCTGCCGGAATATATGCTGGAGGGCATCGAAACCGGCGCCTCGATTGCCCATAACGGCTGTTGTCTGACCGTTACCGAAATTAACGGCAACCAGATTAGCTTTGATTTAATGAAAGAGACGCTGCGCATCACCAACCTGGGCGAGCTGGTGGTGGGAGATACCGTCAACGTTGAGCGGGCGGCTAAGTTCAGCGATGAGATTGGCGGCCATCTGATGTCGGGACACATCATGACCACCGCTGAAGTGGCGAAAATCGTGACCTCGGAAAATAACCGTCAAATCTGGTTTAAAATGCAGGATCCGTCATTAATGAAATACATCCTCTATAAAGGATTTATTGGCATTGATGGGATTAGTCTGACGGTGGGGGAAGTGACGCCAACGCGTTTTTGCGTGCATTTAATTCCTGAAACGCTGCAGCGCACCACGCTGGGGGCGAAAAAGCTGGGACAGCGCGTGAATATTGAAATCGATCCGCAAACCCAGGCGGTGGTCGATACGGTTGAGCGTGTACTGGCGGCAAAAGAAGCCGCAATAATAAAGGCGGCGGAAGAAGAATAAAAAATAACCCCGGCTGTCCGGGGTTATTTTTTTAGCGTGCGACACGTAATCCGTGTTCAATGCCACGGCTGAAGACAACCTGCCAGAGCTGAATATCCCGTGCGCGAAACGCGCCCGCGCAGGCATTCAGATAATAGCTAAACATCCGTTTGAATCGTTCAGAATAGTTGTCCGCAATCTCCGGCCACGCTTGCTGGAAACGTTCATGCCACGCCATCAACGTGGTGTCGTAATCCGCGCCAAAGTTGTGCCAGTCTTCCATCACGAAATGGGATTCACTGGCGTTGGCAATCTGGCGAACGGAGGGTAAACAGCCATTCGGAAAGATGTACTTGTTGATCCACGGGTCGACGTTATTGTCGGTCCGCTTAGAGCCGATGGTATGCAGCAGGAAGAGTCCATCCGGTCGTAAATTACGGTCCACCACCTCAAAGTAGGTGTCGTAGTTTTTCGGTCCTACGTGCTCGAACATGCCCACGGAGACGATCCGGTCAAATTGTTCGTTCAGGTCACGGTAATCCTGCAGGCGGATATCCACATCGAGACCCTGGCAGCGTTCCCGGGCCATTTTTTGCTGCTCGGCCGAAATCGTCACGCCCACCACGCTGACGCCATAGTGTTTCGCCATAAACCAGGCCAGCCCACCCCAGCCGCAGCCGATATCCAGTACGCGCATACCGGGCTGTAACTGAAGCTTCTCGCTGATCAGACGCAGCTTGGCCTGCTGAGCCTCTTCAAGCGTCGTTGCCTCTTTCCAGTAGGCGCAGGAGTATTGCATGAAAGGGTCCAGCATACGGCTGAACAGATCGTTGCCCAGATCGTAATGCTCTTTGCCGACGATCCATGCGCGTTTTTTACTTTGCAGATTAAACAGTCGGGCAGAGGCAACACGCAGGGTGTCTTTGAGATTGCGGGGTAGTTGATTTTCCAGACCGGCGCGCAACACGCTGGCGAAAAAGATATCCAGCCGTTCACACTCCCACCAGCCGTCCATATAGCTTTCTCCCAGCCCTAACGATCCCTCGCGCAATACGCGTTTAAAAAAGTCGGGATGTTTGACCTGGGGATCGGATGGCGAAGATCCGTTAATAGTGATGCCTGCACGACCCAACAGTTCACTGACGATCCGGGACCAGTTGTCGTCCGGAACGCTGACTTCTTCTATACACGATGAACTCATAGCTTCTCCATCACCCTGATGTGATCAGAACCTTCAAACAGCGTAGACGCTTTTTTTGGTTTGTGAGAAATCTCACGGTAAATACCGCGAGGCTAGTATCCGACGTAGAACAGAGGAAGGGAGATAACCCTTGCCGAAATGCCTTCCATGGTAAAACGGGAGCACTCCGGCTCCCGTTAACGCATAATAATTATCGTATTTATCGAACCAAATTTAGTATAGGCCTCAAAATTTGGTGATTCAACAGAAAATTGTTAGCAACCTAATTACTGAAAATTAACATGATATCCGGCGCAATCAGGCATGTGAGGTTTCCACTCCAGCGCCGTTATCCTGCTCACGCTGGGCGGAGGCCTGCATGCGATAGCCCATCACCGCCAGCGCAACGGTTACCAGCATTACGCTGGTGGTCGTCAGCAGCGGCGTGGCAATCAGCGCAGAGACCACCAGGCTTGCCAGGAAGCACAGCCCCAGCTGCAGGGTGCTCTGCAGCGCGGCGGCGCGACCGGTCGCTTGTGGGAAGGGACGGAGCGCCTGCGCCACCACAATCGGGTAGATCGCCCCGTTAGCGACGGCCATGACACAGAAAGGCATCAAAATCTCTGCCAGGCCCGCACCCGGGATAAACCCAACGGCCCAGGTGCCAATAACGCTCAACGCATACAGCACCAGCAGCCATGGCAGCATCTGCTGACCTTCCCATTTTTGCAGCGCTGCGCGGCAGCCGTACCCGCCCACCAGGAACGCGATGGTTTGCGGAACATAGCTAAGCCCGATAGCCGCCGGGCTGTAGCCCATATCGTGCAGAATAAACGGTGACCCGGTGAGCCACGCGAAGAAGCTGGCCGAGCAGGCGGCATAGATCAGGACATTACCGCGATACGCTTTGGCGCTCAGCAGGGTGGTGAAGGTGATCGGTTTTGCGTCAGCATGCACGTCTTTTTTGTGCGCAGGCTTGAGGGCGAACGCCGGCAACATCAGTACCAGCGTGATGGCAAACAGCGTGGCAAAAATGGCCTGCCAGTCAAAGTGCGCAAGGATCCAGCTGCCCAGCAGCGGCGCGAGGGCAGGTGAGAGACCCACCAGCGGCATAATGGTGGCGAAAATACGGTTTGTACGGTTAGCCGGATAGTAGTCGGTGACCAGCGCCTGCCAGGTCACGGCCGCGGCACAGACCCCCACAGCCTGAATAAAGCGCAGCACCAGCAGCCAGGTGGCATCGCGGACCCAGAGCATCCCCAGACAGCCCACGGCAAAAATCGCCAGGCCCAGCAGTAATACCGGTTTACGTCCAAAGCGATCCGAGAGCGGTCCCCAGAGCAGCTGTGCGAAAGCAAAACCGGCGAGGAACAAACTCAGGCTGGCGCTGATGGCCGCGGCAGGGGTTTGCAAATCTTCCTGCATCGCGGCGAAAGCCGGCAGGTACATATCGGTGGCCAAAAAGCCCAGCACGCTTAAGCCGCCAAGCCAGACTAAAAAACCTTTCCTGGGTTGCATTATTTTCTTCTCCTGAAGGAGGCAGGTGTACGTTGGCGCTGAGTGTATGTAGTGCAAAGCCGCTTGTGAAACGCTAATATTTGGCGGGTGCATTCAAATTTTTTGCAGGCAGAAAATGTGGTCAGATTATTCTCTTGAAGTGGTCGATGCTGTCGCGCGTAACGGCAGTTTTAGCGGTGCGGCGCAGGAACTGCACCGCGTCCCGTCGGCTATCAGCTACACGGTGCGTCAGCTTGAGGAGTGGCTGGCGGTTCCACTGTTTGAACGGCGCCATCGTGATGTGGAATTAACGCCCGCAGGGGCGTGGTTTTTGAAGGAAGGGCGTTCTGTTATCAAAAAAATGCAGATCACCCGCGAACAGTGCCAGCAGATCGCAAATGGCTGGCGGGGTCATCTTTCGATTGCGGTGGACAATATCGTTAAGCCGGAACGCACCCGGCAAATGATCGTGGATTTCTATCGACATTTTTCCGATGTCGAACTGCGGGTCTCACAGGAGGTATTCAACGGCGTCTGGGATGCGCTGGCGGACGGAAGGGTGGAGATGGCGATTGGGGCCACACAGGCGATCCCGGTCGGGGGGCGTTACGCCTTTCGTGATATGGGGATGCTGAGCTGGAAATGCGTGGTGGCCAGCGATCATCCCCTGGCGGCGCTGGAAGGGCGGCTGAGCGACGATACGCTGCGCAACTGGCCATCGCTGGTGCTGGAGGATACCTCCCGTTCATTACCCAAGCGCATCACCTGGCTGCTGGATAACCAGCGGCGCGTGGTGGCACCTGACTGGGAATCGTCAGCAACGTGCCTCAGTGCCGGGCTGTGCGTCGCGATGGTGCCCGCTCATTTTGCGCGCCCCAGAATCGATACCGGAGAATGGGTAGAACTGACGCTGGAGAATCCCTTCCCGGATGCGGCCTGCTGCCTCACCTGGCAACAAAATGACGTCTCGCCCGCCATGGCCTGGCTGCTGGATTATCTGGGAGACAGCGAAACGCTAAACCGGGAATGGTTACGGGAGCCAGCATAGCTGGCCCCGTACAAAATTAACGACGATAGTCGCGGAACGGACCATCCGCAACGGAACGGCGTTCGATAAGACGCGGATGAACTTCAATGGACTGCGACTCTTCGCGCTTGTTGACGATCCTGTCCAACAGCATATTGAAAGCCGTTTCACCCAGTGAATCTTTTGGCTGGTGAATGGTGGTCAACGCGGGGGTAAAGAAGCGCGCGTTACGCACGTTATCATACCCGATCACCGAAATATCCTGCGGTACGCGCAGACCCAGCTCATCGGCTGCGCAGAGCGCGCCCATCGCCATGATGTCACCCCCGCAGAAAACAGCGGTTGGGCGGTGCTGCTGGGAGACAATCTGCTGCATCGCGCGGTAGCCTGATTCCGGCTCAAAGTCTCCCTGTACGATCCAGTTTTCCGGTACGGTGATCAGCGCTTCTTCCATCGCTTTCATAAAACCGGCCAGACGGCCCGCGCCGGTATTGCGCTCCAGAGGGCCCGGGATCACGCCAATCTCACGGTGGCCGCGCTCGATCAGGTAACGACCGGCCATATAGCCGCCTTCAAAGGCGTTATCGATGACGGAATCGGTGAAATCTGCTCGCGCTTCACCCCAGTCCATCACCACCATGGGAATATGGCGATACTCTTCCAGCATCGACAGCACGGATTCCGGGTATTCGGAACACATTACCAGCAGGCCATCCACGCGCTTTTGCGCCATCATCGACAGGTAGGCGCGCTGTTTTTCAATGCTATTCCACGCGTTGCCCAGAATCAGGGTATAGCCTTTCTGGAAGCAGTTTTTCTCTACTGCCTCGATGATCTCGGCAAAATAGGCCGCTTCACTGCTGGTGGCCAGCAAGCCAATGGACTTGGTGTGATTCACCTTGAGGCTACGCGCAACCGCACTTGGCGAGTAGTGCAGCTCTTTGATTGCCGCCCAGACGGCGTTGCGCGTCTCTTCCGCCACAAAGCGGGTTTTGTTAATTACATGTGATACGGTTGTAGTGGAAACGTTTGCGCGTTTTGCTACGTCTTTAATTGTTGCCATTAAATGTCACTCCAGACCATATCCTAAGCTCCTGAAAAACTTGAAGGTAAACGTTTGCCTTCTCTCACCCTTATCACGCAATTTTGAATTGCGGCACGCCGGGAAAACGACACGGGACGTCAGGAGGGGGTCAATGGCCGGTACGCTAATAAATTTAGCGTGGAATTTTGTCCTATCTTGATGAAAAGGGGAAGAGGTAAAGTGGTTATCAGTTTAAATCCAGGAAGATTTTTGACGTAAACTGTGCAAAAATGAGCAGGCTCACTTTTCGTGGGGGGATTAAAAGGAGAAAAATTGATGAGTGCCGATCTGAAGTTTTCGCTGTTCACCACCTTTATTGTGCTGGCGCTGATTGTTGCCGCAGGCCTGACGGCGGCGCTGCACTGATTTACGCGCAGGGAGCGCACGCTCCCTGCGGCTGCGCCTGATTGTTACATCTACGGCAAAAATCTTTTGCCATTTTGTTAACTTCTCATTTTTTGTGATTGATGTCATGCTTTGCGCTTCTTTGTTCTGTGTCACCACATGACACGGCATCCGGAGTTGACGCATGAAAATCAATTTTCCCCTGCTGGCCCTGGCGATTGGCGCTTTTGGGATTGGCACCACTGAATTCTCCCCGATGGGGTTACTGCCTGTTATCGCCCGCGGCGTGGACGTCTCGATCCCTGCGGCAGGCATGTTAATCAGCGCCTACGCCATCGGCGTGATGGTAGGCGCTCCGCTGATGACGCTGCTGCTTTCACACCGCGCGCGTCGCAATGCGCTGATTTTCCTGATGGCGATCTTTACCCTCGGTAACGTGCTTTCCGCCATTTCGCCGGACTACACCACCCTGATGCTGTCACGCATTCTGACCAGCCTTAACCACGGCGCCTTCTTTGGGCTGGGCTCAGTTGTAGCGGCAAGCGTGGTGCCAAAACATAAGCAGGCGAGCGCCGTAGCCACCATGTTTATGGGGCTAACGATTGCCAACATTGGCGGCGTTCCTGCGGCTACCTGGCTGGGTGAAGTGATTGGCTGGCGAATGTCGTTCCTGGCGACGGCCGGGCTGGGCGTGGTCGCGATGGTAGCGTTATTCTTCTCTCTGCCAAAAGGCAGTGCCGGTGAACGTCCTGACGTGCGCAGGGAGCTGTCGGTGCTGATGCGCCCGCAGGTGCTTTCCGCACTGCTGACCACCGTGCTGGGGGCAGGCGCGATGTTTACCCTCTACACCTATATTTCGCCGGTGCTGCATGACATCACCCACGCGACGCCACTCTTTATTACCGCGATGCTGGTACTGATTGGCGTGGGCTTCTCGATTGGCAACTATCTGGGTGGTAAATTTGCCGACCGCTCCGTGAGCGGGACGCTGAAGGGCTTCTTAACCCTGCTGATCGTCATCATGATTGCTATTCCGTGGCTGGCACGTAATGAGTTTGGGGCGGCCGTTGCGATGGTCGTCTGGGGCGCTGCCACCTTTGCCGTGGTACCACCGCTGCAGATGCGCGTGATGCGCGTCGCCCATGAAGCGCCGGGCCTTTCATCCTCAGTCAATATTGGTGCCTTCAACCTGGGCAATGCGCTGGGGGCGGCAGCCGGAGGGGCGGTGATTTCGGGTGGGCTGGGCTACAGCTTTGTGCCGGTGATGGGGGCGATTATTGCCGCGCTCGGCCTGCTGCTGGTGATGATGTCGGGTCGTAAACAGCCAGAAGCAGTCTGCGCTGCAGAGTAAATAAAAAACGCAGAAGGGGAGCCCCTTCTGCGTCTTGCTTACGCGGCGAAGTTCTTCGCCACAAACTCCCAGTTAACCAGTGCCCAGAAGTGCTCCAGGTAGTTCGGACGCGCGTTACGGTAATCAATGTAGTAAGCGTGTTCCCAGACGTCCACGGTCATCAGCGGTTTAGCGCTGGTGGTCAGCGGAGTGCCCGCGTTAGAGGTGGAAACGATAGCCAGTTTGCCATCAGCCTCTTTGACCAGCCACGTCCAGCCAGAACCGAAGTTCTTGATGGCGGCATCGGTGAACTTCGCTTTGAAATCTGCAAAGCTGCCGAAAGCGGCGTTAATGGCGGCAGCCAGTTCACCAGCCGGTTCGCCACCCGCATTCGGCGCCAGGCAATGCCAGTAGAAGGTGTGGTTCCACACCTGGGCCGCGTTGTTAAATACGCCACCCTCTGAGCTGCGGACAATCTCTTCCAGCGTTTTGCCTTCGTAATCGGTGCCCTTGATCAGATTGTTCAGGTTGGTGACGTACGTCTGGTGATGTTTGCCGTAATGATATTCCAGGGTTTCCGCAGAAATGTGCGGTGCCAGGGCGTCTTTTGCATACGGTAGTGCAGGTAATTCGAACGACATTGCTTCTCTCCTTATTGTATTTTGCGTTGCCAATAACCACACAGACAACAGGGACAGAATAGCAAATTGAAAGGCTATGCAAAAGAGGAACTTACCCTGCCACGGATGTGGCAGGGCAGGGGTTAGCGAATGGTTTTCGGCGTCATGACGCGACGGGCGCCGACGTAGTGGCGAACCCAGTAGTCTTCACTGAGCGAGGTGATCTGAATATCCTGGCCGCTACGCGGCGACTGGATGAATTTGCCGTTGCCAACATAAACGCCGACGTGGTCAGCGGTGCCGCGGCCCTGAGTGCGGAAGAACACCAGATCGCCGTTTTCCAGCTCACCACGGTTAACCGGGGAGGCATCGCGCAGGTGGTACATCTCATTGGCGGTACGGGGTATACGGAACTTGACCAGATCTTTATAGGCGTAATAGACGAGGCCGCTGCAGTCAAAACCGGTACGGGGCGACGTGCCACCCCAGCGATAAGGTTTGCCAATTTGACCCATCAGTTTGTTCATTGCGGTTTTTTGCGCTTTCTGAACACGCACTTTATGCACTTCTGCTAATTTCGTGACCTTTGTACATTTCGCTTTGTGGCCTTTACGCGTGATGCACTTTTCAGTAACGAGGTTAGCGGCGGTCTGTGAGGCTTTGCTTTTGGCGGTGCGGGCAGTGCGGGAAGAGGTGGTTTTCGTCTTGCTGGAAGCGGTTTGTTTCGTGTTAGCCGGTGTTTTTTTCTTGTCGTTCTTAGCGGTGGTTTTTTTCTTACGTTCTGTGGTTTTCACCAGATGGTTTTTTTGTACAGCAGAATGCCGCGCCTGCTGAGAGGCGTTTGCCACTGGCGTGAAAGTGAGTGATGTAAACAGTAAAGCACAGAGCGTGATCGAGATTTTATTTATCCGCGCCACTGGGCAGTCCCCTGATATATGCAGGTCATCAATAATACCCGCGTGTGATTTACAAAGCCCGTCGATTCTAATCCATAAAAACAGAGAATGTTAATAGCATTTTTCACTCTCCAGGCCTGTTTCGTTAGCAAGTGCAAAAAAATTCATCGTTCTGTCGCACATTTGTCCGTCCCCTAAGCAAAACCCTGACGGCCGAAGGGGTAAACACCATTTGGAATGCAACTTTTCGTGACTCAGGGTACAATGTATAAACGTGACAAAAATGTTATTTTCCGATGCCAGTCTGACCCGCTACAATGTCAGACGAATGCCGTAACAGAAGTTTAAGGAAGCAAGACATGAGCACCACTATTGAAAAAATCCAGCGCCAGATCGCTGAAAACCCGATTCTGCTGTATATGAAAGGTTCTCCGAAGCTGCCAAGCTGCGGCTTCTCCGCGCAAGCGGTTCAGGCGCTGTCCGCCTGTGGTGAGCGTTTTGCTTACGTTGATATCCTGCAGAACCCGGACATCCGCGCTGAGCTGCCAAAATACGCTAACTGGCCGACTTTCCCGCAGCTGTGGGTAGACGGTGAACTGGTTGGCGGTTGCGATATCCTGATCGAAATGTATCAGCGCGGCGAACTGCAGCAGCTGATCAAAGAGACGGCGGCTAAGTACAAAACTGAAGAGCCTGACGCGGAGTAATTTTCTGCGCAAATAAAAAAGCGACCTTAAGAGGTCGCTTTTTTTTATTCTTCGCTGTCGCCCATCGGCAGCGGCCAGCCGCCCAGACGCTTCCAGCGGTTGACGATCTCACAGAACAATTCTGCGGTGCGCTCCGTGTCATACAACGCGGAATGGGCCTGCGTGCCGTCAAACTCAATACCTGCCGTGATACAGGCCTTTGATAGCACTGTTTGTCCCAACGCCAGGCCGCTCAGTGCGGCGGTGTCGAAGGTCACAAAGGGATGGAAAGGGTTTCGTTTGAGCGAAGCACGCTCCGCGGCGGCCATGGTAAAGCTGTGATCGAAGGTGGCGTTGTGGGCCACCATGATGGCGCGGCTGCAGTTGCTCTCTTTCATGCCTTTACGCACCATTTTGAAAATCGCGTGCAGCGCATCATATTCACTGACGGCACCACGCAACGGGTTGTGCGGATCGATACCGTTAAACGCCAGTGCTTCCGGCTGTAAATTTGCCCCTTCGAATGGCTCTACGTGGAAATGCAGCGTGGTGTCTGGTGTAAGCCAGCCCTGTTCATCCATCTTCAGCGTGATGGCGGCAATTTCGAGCAGCGCATCGGTTTTAGCGTTAAATCCGGCTGTTTCTACATCAATGACAACGGGATAAAAACCACGAAAACGGTCGCACAGACCGCTAAATTGAGCGTTATCGGACATCAGGGTCTCTTACATGGGGAAAAAGCAGTGCGCATTATGGCAAATTTTGGCAGGGGATGCAGTAAAACTACGGGCGCACGTTGCGCCCTGAGGGATCAGTTGCCCAGACCGCGACCGGCGTCTTTGGCTTCAATTAGCTCGATTTTGTAACCGTCCGGATCTTCCACAAACGCAATCACGGTGGTGCCGCCTTTTACCGGGCCCGCTTCGCGCGTGACGTTACCGCCGTTGCTGCGAATGCGTTCACAGGCTTCTGCCGCGTTGTCCACTTCCAGTGCGATATGACCATAGGCCGTGCCCAGCTCATAGCTGTCTACGCCCCAGTTATAGGTCAGTTCGATAACCGCTTCATCCGTTTCCGGGCCGTAACCCACAAACGCCAGCGAGTATTTGTATTCCGGGTTTTCGCTGGTGCGCAGCAGTTTCATACCCAGTACGTTAGTGTAGAAATCAATAGAACGTTGCAGATCGCCAACGCGCAGCATGGTGTGAAGTAGGCGCATAATTTCCTCATTAACCTATCGAATAGACTGTTTTTTTGAACAGAAACGATGTTTTAGTATAGCGGCGAAAGGTCGCCGCTATCAATCAACAATGGCGAGATTACAGGGAAGGGTAGTCGGTGTAGCCTTCCGCGCCGCCGCCGTAGAAGCTTTCCGGGCGCTGCGGGTTGAGTGCCGCTTTCTGCTGCAGACGGGCAACCAGATCCGGGTTGGCAATGTAATCGCGACCAAACGCGACGGCATCGATCAGCCCTTTATTGATCAGATCTTCGGCTTTCTCAGGCGTATAGGCCCCCGCACCGATGATCACACCGTGGAAGCGCTCGCGCACTTTCTGGCGGAAGGCTTCAGTGTAAGGTTTACCGCCGGCCCAGTCCGGCTCGGACATGTGCAGGTAAGCAATACCGCGTTTCGCCAGCTCTTCAATCAGATAGAGCGCGTCGGCTTCTTCATTCGGGCCGTTATCGACGTTCTGGAAAGAACCGATTGGGGAGACACGGATCCCGATACGGTCCGGGCTCCACTCTTTGCAAACCGCATCCACCACTTCCAGTACCAGACGGGCACGGTTTTCAACGCTGCCGCCGTACTGGTCGGTGCGGTGGTTAGAAGACGGTGACAGGAACTGGTGCAGCAGATAGCCATGGGCGGAGTGCAGCTCAATCAGGTCAAAACCCGCTTCACGCGCGTTGGCCACCGCCTGACGGAAGTCGTTCACGATGCCCGGGATCTCCTCCAGCTCAAGGGCGCGTGGCATCGAGGTATCCACACGGATCGCATTGCCGTTTTCATCACGCAGGGAGGTCCGGGTATTGGCGCTCAGGGCCGACGCAGAGACCGGCGCCTGACCGCCAGGCTGGATGCTGCTATGGGAGATACGGCCGGTATGCCACAACTGAACCGCAATGCGACCCTCTTCAGCGTGAACGCCCGCGGTGATTTTCTGCCATGCCGCGATCTGTTCCGGGCTATGAAGCCCCGGCGCACCGGCATAACCTTTGGCCTGAGCAGAAATCTGCGTGGCTTCGGTGATGATCAGGCCAGAGCTTGCGCGCTGACGATAGTATTCACCCATCAGTGGGGTGGGGATATCACCCGGTTCAATACTGCGCAGACGGGTAAGCGGAGCCATGAACACGCGGTTTGGCGCCGTGACAGCACCCACTTTTAAGGGGGTAAACAGTTTTTCAGCTGACATAGAGACTCCTGAGTAGACCAGTCGACTAGTAATAAGGTAAATAAAAAGCGCCCGTTATACGCCAGGCGCAGTAATGCTGCTTTTCACATGTGCCAGGGCGCTTTCCAGCGGCACGGCACTGCGCGAAATTTTTGCCTGCAGGTTAGCCCCTAACCAGAGCGCGTATAACACCTGCGCCTGGGTGAGAGGCTCGCCGGAAAAGGCCAGCGTTTTCTCATTGCGGCCTTTTTCCAGCGCCTGGGCCAGCAGGGCGATCACGCCGCTGGCCCCTTTATCCATCGCCGCGCGCATATCTTCAGAAAGATCGCACACTTCGGCAGACAGTTTTACCGTCAGACATCCGCTGATAATGCCCTGCTGGCAGAACTGGTTCAGCGTTTCCTGATAGTAGTTGAGAACACGATCGCGATAGTTTCCTTCGCCCGAGGCAAAGTGGGTTGCCAGGCGCTGGTGGTAGCCCGCGTAATGACGCTCAAGCATCGCCACGCCAAAGGCCTCTTTGGACCGAAAGTAGTGATAAAACGACCCTTTCGGTACCTCAGCGGTTTTTAACAGCTCGCTCAACCCCATCCCGGTAAACCCGCGATGCATACAAAGTCGCTCGCCGGTGGCCAGTAAATGTTCGCGGGTATCGTGTTCAGTATGTCTGCTCATGAGCGCACTCTAATAGACCGTTCGGTCTAATGCAAGCGGGTTTACTGCCGACATGCGTTCAAAATATCCAGCTGCTGTTGATAAACCGTTGATTTCACGTCCATCATACCCAGTACGGTTGAGAACAAATTGTCCTGGGAAACCGCATTTTTTGCTGCATGGTCACGTAAACACTGTTCGTTAATGCCAAAGTTCTTCGCATAGTCCGGGGAAAGCCAGAACATAAACGGAATGTGCGTTTGCTGCTCCGGTGCCAGCATATACGGTGTACCGTGCAGATAAATACCGCTTTCACCCAGGGATTCCCCGTGATCCGAGAGGTAGATCAGCGCGGTGTTCATGCTCCCCTGGCGCGCTTTCAGCGCATCGATGGTTTTGCTGACCACGCTGTCGGTATACAGAATGGTGTTGTCATAGGTGTTCATCAGCGCCTGGTGATCGCAATCCTGAATTTCATTGGTGTCGCAGGTAGGGGTGAACTTACGGAAATTATCCGGGTAGCGGCGGTAGTACGCCGGGCCGTGGCTGCCCATCAGGTGGATAACCAGCACCGTGTCCTGCTTCAGGCCGTCCAGCACGTTGTCCAGACGGTAGAAATTGACATCGTCGAGGCAGGATTTGTCTTTACAGAACTGATCCAGCTTCCACTGCGTCATGTCGGTATGGGGCACGCGATCGCAGGCACCTTTACAGCCGCCGTCGTTGTCGCGCCACAGCAGATTAATACCCGAATGTTTAAGCACGTCGAGCAGCCCTTCCTGATGATGCGCGAGGTCGGCATCGTATTTGCTGCGCGTCATGCCCGAGAACATGCAGGGAACGGAAACGGCGGTTTCAGTGCCGCAGGAGGTGGCCTGCGGGAAGTTAATGATATCCTGCTTTTTCAGCTCCGGATTGGTTTCACGTTCGTAACCGTTCAGGGAGTAATTCGCCGCGCGAGAAGCTTCACCGACGACCAGCACCAGAACCGTTTTCTTCTGTTGGCCTGCAATCAGTGGGCCCTTATGCGCATCTTCGCCAATCCGCACCAGCGTTTGATCGCCTGCAAACCAGCGCATTTTGCTGTACTTCACCATGGCGCTGACATAGTTCGCCGGGGTCACCATTTTGACGATGCTTTTGTTATTGCGAAACAGCGATGCGTAATCTTTATAAAACACCGCGGCAACCAGAATAATTACCAGCAGGGCGCCGAGCAGTGCGGCAACGCGTGTCAGCAGGGCATACCACCATTTCCCGGTATGAATGCGGGTCAACGCCAGCACCACGGAAGGAACGAGGCCGGCAATGACAATCCACAAAATCATTTGCGGGGTGACCAGCGCGGTGGCTTCCTGAGAGTTGGTTTCGAACACGTTCACAATCATGTTCTGATCGATCACCGCGCCGTAGGTGTACATGAAATAGGTCGCTGCCGCACAACCCATCGTTAACACGATCAGCAGCGGCTTACGGATAAACGGAATATTGAGCAGGCTAAAGACAATCACCCAGCCGCAAAACAGCACCAGCGGTACGGACGCGGCAAAGAGAACGTCATGCAGATGAGCAGGGGCGATAATCGCCCAGCTGCGCTGGATAAACAGCCCATTAATCAGCGTAAAGAAGAGTGCACAGCCCAGAGTAAATTTTATGTCGTTACATTGTAACTTTTTCATTAACCACATCGAACGGGAAACCTGTCATTGTCATGATGGGGCGAGTATAGAGAGTGAAGATTAGTGAAACCTTAATGCCACAAATCTGTGGTAAAGCGCTTGCACGTGGCGTGTTTAACGTCTTCACTGTAGGTGAGAGCGGTATTACGGAGGTGAGAGTGGCAGAGCAACTGGAGTTTTTCCCTATCCAGAGCCCGTGCCGGGGGATTTGTCAGGTAGATGAACGCGGATATTGCCGCGGGTGCATGCGCACCCGTGATGAACGTTTTAACTGGCAAAACTTCAGCGACACGCAAAAGCAGGAGGTGCTGCGACTTTGTCGACAGCGTCTTCTGCGCAAAATACGCGCAAACAAAGCCGCTGAGACCGAAGAACCCCAGCAACCTTCACTTTTTTAACACGGTAATTGCGTATACTCATGACATTACATCCTTGAGGAAAATGTTATGGTTCAGCGAATTACCCTTGCCCCCCAGGGGCCAGAATTCTCCCGTTTTGTGATGGGCTACTGGCGCCTGATGGACTGGAATATGTCCCCCCTCCAGCTGGCGAGCTTTATTGAAGAGCATATCGATCTGGGCGTCACCACGGTCGATCATGCGGATATTTACGGTGGCTACCAGTGTGAAGCCGCGTTTGGCGAGGCGCTTAAGCTGGTACCCGCACTCCGGGATCGCATGGAGATCGTCACGAAGTGTGGGATTGCCACCACGGCGAAACCGGAACACGCCCTTGGGCATTACATCACCGACAGCGCGCACATTATCAAGAGCGCTGAGCAGTCGCTGGTCAACCTGGCAACCGATCGCATCGACCTGCTGCTCATTCACCGCCCGGACCCGCTTATGGATGCCGATGAGGTGGCAGAAGCCTTCCTGAACCTGCATCAGAGCGGCAAAGTGCGTCACTTCGGCGTCTCAAACTTTACCCCGGCGCAGTTTGCACTGCTTCAGTCTCGCCTGCCGTTTACCCTGGCCACCAACCAGGTTGAGATCTCCCCGGTACACCAGCCGCTGCTGCTGGACGGGACGCTCGATCAGCTCCAGCAACTGCGCATTCGCCCGATGGCCTGGTCGTGCCTGGGGGGCGGGCGCCTGTTCAATGATGATGAATTCCAGCCGCTGCGCAACGAGCTGGAAACTGTCGCCCGCGAACTGAACGCCGGGAGCATCGAACAGGTGGTTTACGCGTGGATCTTGCGTCTACCGTCAAAACCACTGCCAATCATTGGTTCCGGCAAAATCGAGCGCGTGCGTGCTGCGCTGGGGGCGGAAGCGCTGCAGATGACCCGTCAGCAGTGGTTCCGCATACGCAAGGCCGCGCTGGGTTACGACGTGCCTTAATCCGCCAGAAGCTGACTTTCCGGTGAAATCTTTGCCTCTGGTATACACTTAAGGGGCAAAAAATAACCAGCGGAGGTCATATGAAGCGTTTTGCTCTGGCACTGGTCACGCTGGTTGTTTGCGCAGGGGCGCAGGCAGCCAGCGACGAAGTGGAAATGAATCTCGTCACCTCTCAGGGTGTGGGTCAGTCCATCGGAACAGTGAAAATCACTGAAACCGATAAAGGACTGGAGTTCGCCCCGAACCTTAAAGCACTCCCTCCCGGCGAACATGGTTTTCATGTTCATGCCAAAGGCAGCTGTCAGCCCGCGTTAAAAGAGGGGAAACCGTCGGCGGCGGAAGCGGCAGGCGGCCACCTTGACCCGCAGCACTCCGGCAAGCATGAAGGCCCGGAAGGTATGGGACATCTGGGCGATTTGCCTGTGCTGGTGGTGAATAACGACGGTAAAGCCACAGAGCCCGTTGTCGCCCCGCGTCTGAAAAAGCTGGATGAGGTGAAAGGCAAAGCGCTGATGATCCACGTCGGCGGCGACAATATGTCCGATCAGCCTAAACCGCTTGGCGGCGGTGGGGCACGCTATGCCTGCGGGGTGATCTGATCCCCAATTGTGCCCGGTGGCGGTGCCTGTTCCAGTTGTGACAGCGAGCAGTGCAGCCGCCAGATTATCGAGGCCAAATCACGGGCTGCGGGGAGATGATGTCGCGCCAGGGTATCGCAGATCCGCTGCAGTTCATTTAGCGTGGCTTCCAGCGGCCGCTGCTGGACCCCGCGTTCACTCATGACATCGCGCAGCAGGGAGATGCACACATCACGAACCTGCGACAGTGGATCGGAACGCGTTTCCCATGCCCGAAGCTGCCAGACCACGTGTGAACAGTTCAACAGCACCACGCCCCAGCGCAACAGCCAGCGTCGGGAAAGCGCATCCTGGCTGTTATTCAGTTGGCTGACGTGGTGATAAACCAGCGATTCATACTCACTTTCACGCAGATGCGGTTTACGGCTGAGCTGGTCGACAAAGCCCCGGCGTAGCTCCCGGATGTGCCGGCGGCTCTTGCGCGCATCGGAGCCGGGACGCAACACGGCGAATGCCAGCCAGGCCAGCCCCACACCCAGGATCTTGGCCAGATTGTCATTAAGAAAGTCGGCGTAATCATACACCGGCGGATTCGTGACCGAGATAAACGATCCCATAAAGACAATCAGCTGTCCCCAGAGACCGGCCAGTTTTGGCATTTGCAGCTTCAGAAGCTGCATGGTCGTTAACAATGGGAACAGGAACAGCAGGAACTGCCACAGATCGCTTACCTGCACCATCAGGCCAAATTTCACCACAAAACTGAACAGGGACAGCAACACCAGCGTGCGCAGCAGAAGCGTCAGGGAGTTGAATGGCGAGGCCGCGACGGAGTAGAGCACGCAGCTGATGGCGGCAAGCGTCAGGGCCGCCGTACCGGATTCCCACTGCGTGGTGATGCTCCACGCGCCGACCAGCATCAGAGCACAGAAGGTGCGAAAACCGCTCCACAGCGCTTCCAGATAGTCGGTATGCCTTGCGAGGGCCGGGCTGCCGGGGACGTTGAATTCTGTCAGTGGAGTCGCAGTCTCGACCGCCTTAATCCAGCGACTGCTGCGCAGGTAAAGCCGACAAAAGTAATTCAGACGCTGCCAGAAGGCGCGATGGCGGTAGTCGTACTCATCAACCGGGGCGAGCGGGGCGATGATCCGTGCGACCGTATAGATGTCTGCATCCGGTCGCGCAAGGGCCGCGAGTAGCGTTTCAATCACAGCTCGGGTGTTATCAGGTGGTGCTGGCCAGTTGAGCAGCATCCGGCGCAGGCTGGAGATCGCGCTGGTCATCCGTAACTGCTGGTGCAGTAAATAATTTAGCAGCGTGTTCTGACGGCGAAAGCGGTAGTGGCTCCAGAACGCCTGAATACGCAGCAGGTTCATCGTCAGGATCTGCCCGATAACCTTTTCATGGGCGAGACGAATATCATCGCTGGTTTCCGGTTGCCATAGCAGGCTCGCATGCTCCAGCAATCGGGTGTGCATGGTTTTCAGTGCGCTGATAAGCGCGCTGCCGTCGGAGGTGCTGGGCAGGATCATCATCATGAAGCCGCCACTGAGGATCCCGACAATCACTTCGCAGACGCGTGCCTGAGCAATATCCCACAGCTCAGTGGTGTCGAGCACGTTTACCACCGGAAAGGCAATGATGGCAGCGGTATAACCTGCCAGCTGAAACGCGTAGGCGACGTTATTGGTAAAATGGGCGCAGGCCCAGGTGCAATATCCCAGCCACGCCGCCATGCTCAGTAAGAACAGCCAGGGATCGTTCAGCGTATGGCCGGCGATAATTAACGCCGCAGTGGCACCTAGCAGGCTGCCTGCGATACGGCCAAGGCTTTTACTGATCACCCCGCCGACGGTGGGGAAACTGACCACCGCCGCAGAGGTCATTGCCCAGTAAGGTTCATCCAGATTCAGATAGTAGGCGACGGACAGCGCTAGACACATGGCAATGCCGTTACGCAGCGCGTAGCGCCACTGGGGACGTGTCGCTTTCATCCACGGCGTGTTTTGCCAGGCGAAAACCGGCAGCTTCATTAACGGTTTCCGATAGAGACAGTGCAGGTCGTGCCGGATACCAGCGTGATGTCCTGCGGTAAACGGTCAAACTCCACGCGAACCGGTACGCGCTGGGCCAGGCGCACCCACGGCACGTTTGGCTTAATGTCTGGTACCAGCCCTGAATCCGTTTCCACGCTTTGATCGTAAATGGCCCGGCCAATGCTGGATACGTGACCCTGTAACTTCTGCGAGCTGCTATAAAGCGTTATCGTGGCAGGCGAACCCGCGCGGATATGTCGCAGTTTGGTCTCTTCAAAATAGCCCACAACGTAGAAGGAGTGGCTGTCGACGAGGGCGAAAACGGGTTGTCCGGTGGTGGCGTAATTGCCCACACGGGCGGAAAGATTGGTCACCCATCCATCAACGGGTGCGGTTATAACCGTTTGGGTCAGCGCCCACTGGGCCTGTTTAAGCGTGGCTTCGGCCACCCTGACGTTCGCCTGCATGGCCTTCACGTTGATATTCGCAGTGTCTAAGTCTTCCGCTGAGATGTAATTTTGCGATAAATGCCGGCGACGGGTAGCCTCGTTATTGGCTTTTGCCAGATCAGACTGGGCTTTTGCCAGCTGCGCTTCGGCATTCAGAATGGCAATGTGGTAAGGGGTATCGTCGATCCGGAATAACACCTCTCCCTTTTTCACGTACTGGTTATCCTTAACCCGCAGCGTCGTGATGCTCCCCGACACCTGAGGCGTGATGCTGACCTGTTCAGCGCGAATTTTTCCGTCTCGCGTCCAGGGCGACTGCATATAAAAATTCCACAACCACCAGCCCGCCACCAGCGCGAGGGCAAGAACAAACAGCGTGGAAAAGTATTTCAGCGTTTTCATAGGTATAGTCACCACACCAGCAAGACAGCAAGGCCCAGACATACGGAGAGGGCAAACAGGGAGAGATCCATCAACATGGGATGCCAGATTTCGCCGGAGTACATCCAGTCGCGAAGCAGACGATGTGCAATGAGCCAGAGCATAAAGCCCACCAGAACGGCTTTAAACAGGGGAGGAAAGTAGACTGACGCACCGAAAATCAGGTCCTGAAGGGGTAAACCCTCCGAGCGATGAAAAAACGTCACGGGCAGAGATCCTTTGCAGTGAACAGAATGCCGCGTTGGCTTGTCTGAGTAAGAGGAAGCATCACAATTCAGTGTAAGTCATACTTTTAAGTTCGATGAATGCAGTATTGCATTTGTTTTGGCAATACAAATGCTGCACACTATTCTAAAATCAGTATAATAACTTAGCAAGCTAATTATAAGGAGATGAAATTGGAATCGCCATTAGGTTCTGATCTGGCAAGGTTGGTACGCGTCTGGCGTGCTCTGATTGACCATCGCCTGAAACCTCTGGAATTAACACAGACGCATTGGGTCACGCTGCACAATATTCATCAGCTGCCGCCCGATCAGTCACAAATTCAACTGGCAAAAGCGATCGGCATTGAGCAACCGTCGCTGGTGCGCACACTTGATCAGCTGGAAGAGAAGGGACTGATCTCCCGACAAACCTGCGCCAGCGATCGTCGCGCTAAGCGGATTAAACTCACAGAGAAAGCGGCGCCCATCATCACTGAGATGGAAGCCGTGATCACCAAAACCCGCGGTGAAATCCTCTCAGGCGTTTCACCGGCGGAGCTGGAAATGCTCATCAGCCTCATTGCACGCCTTGAGCAAAACATCCATGAACTGCAGTCACGCGACTGACATCCAACAAGGCCTTGCACGCGCAAGGCCTTTTTCTTACTTAAAAACCACCACCCGATTACGACCCGTCTCTTTCGCTTCATACATCGCTTTGTCGGCGCTTTCCACGCAGGTTTCTGCGGTTATCGACGGTGACGTTGCCGTAAATACCCCCATACTGATGGTAATCGGTTCCGGTAGCTGACCGCCGCTGCTGGTTTTATCAAAGCTGCTGAGCTTTAACCGGATGCGTTCAGCCACCTGGTATGCCGCCTCTGATGAGGTATTGGCCAGCATCAGCACAAACTCTTCCCCGCCGATACGGGCGGCAATGTCCTGTGGGCGCACGGAGTCCATCAGCAGGTTGGCGACGAACTGCAGAACTTTGTCGCCCTGAAGATGCCCGTAGGTGTCGTTGATACGCTTGAAGCGATCGAGATCGCTGACGATAACGGAAACAGGACGGCTGGTTTTGGCGATTTCCAGTGCCTGATTTAACGATTCATAAAAATAACTGCGATTATAAAGTCGGGTGAGCGGGTCGCGAATCGAGTTCTGATACGACTGTTGATACTTGACGTGCGAGTCACGATACAGCCTGAATACATCATAAAGCAGAACAAAAATAATCAGCAGCGTGGCGACAGTTTCAAATAACCGGGCGCGATACCAGGAGATATCTTCGGCATGCCCACCCGCTAACAGCATTGCAAGCGTGACGATATAGCAGACACAAAGAAAATTACCTCCCACCCAGAATAAATTACGCACGCGGGTAACAAACATCAGTGTGGCTAATGTTACGACCCAAACGACAATTAATAAAATATTAATGCAGTGGCTCCAGAGCACCATAAACTGACGGGTTTCATTATCAACCAGGTCAATAGATAACAATGGTGAATGACTGGAATAGATCCATGCCAGCAGGACCATAACAGCGGTAAACAGAAAAGCACCACTGACAATAGCGATATGCGCCATTCGTGAAAGGGGGTGATTGCGAGAGGTATAGAGTATTGCCGCGACGATGATCAATACCGCCATTAAGAGATGACGGAACATGTAATAAATCATCGCATCGTTGTAGTTCACGACGTTGAACTGATAAAGATCCAGCCAGGCGGGAAAGCTGGTCAGCGTTCCGATCATCAACGATGCCGATCCGGCGAAAGCGAAAGCAAACGCGATCAGATATAAGCGCCGCCTGTCACACCAGTATTTCATCGCCATAAAACAGGCAATAAAAAGATGAAACACCAGCAAGAAAATGGTGAGGGTCGGGAACAACAGCGGTGAAAAGGAAGGCACCCATTCAACGAGTTTTGAAAATAGCGTTTGTAATATACCGGTGACAATAATGCAACCGAAACAGAACGAGATATAACGACCTTTTACAGAAAGACGATTCGCAACCATATAAGTTTTAACAAAATTATCATGAGTAAGGGAGAGGTAATTGCGAAGAGTCTAACTAATTAAGGCGATAAATACTTTGCGCAGAAACAATTTACGTCAGATTAATTGATAGGGGGAATTAATGTAATTTGTAAATATATTCACGCAAATGATATATATTGTAAATGGATGTGGCCCAGGGGCCACATCCATTTTTATTTAACGTGGGGAAACGGTCACCTGGCTACCGTTGCTGGCCAGTACAACACGCTGGCCTGCTGAGAAGCGGGTGTTGCCTTGTTTCTGCACAACCATGATCGTGCTGCCATCGTCTTTACGAATTTCCAGCTCTACGCCCTGAGATTTATTCATCGCACCCTGAACGCCCTGGCCTGCCACGCCACCTGCAACGGCACCTGCGGCTGTTGCCAGAGAGCGGCCGGTACCGCCGCCGACGGTATTCCCCAGGAAACCACCCAGTACGGCACCGCCGATTGCGCCCATCACGTTGTTTTCATCACCACCCTGGATCTGTACAGGACGTGCGTTAACAACGGTACCGTAAGTCACGTTCTGAACCTGTTTCGCTTCAGAAGCGCTGTAAACGTCGCCAGAAAGTGAACTGTCGTTCACACAGCCAGCCAGAGTTAAACCAATCAGCGAAACGCCCAGTACACGTAAAATCATTTGAATCTCCTGTTCACCAAAAACGCCCCATTCCGGGCATCCGTTATGGCTAAATTATATGGCATAAGGGGCCATCGTTCATATCTTTGCACTAACAATAGGAAAATTGTACTTGAATTTGACTTAACGAGACATAAACAGGATCCGCGCGTGTTAGCCGTCTGACATTGTTAAAAAATATTATCCCCGGATGGCAAAGCAACGCCGTTTATGGTTGAGTGGGTAACCTTAGCCCACGCAACGTAAGGAAAGCGCATGAAATCGGGTCGCTACATTGGTGTGATGTCTGGTACCAGTCTGGATGGGGTAGATGTCGTTCTGGCCGCCATTGATGAAAACATGGTGGCGCAGCAGGCGAGCCTGACCTGGCCAATCCCCCTTTCACTGAAAGAGGATATCCTGAGTATCTGTCAGGGCCAGCAACTGACCCTCTCCCAGCTTGGACAACTCGACGTCCGTCTGGGAGCGCTGTTTGCGGATGCGGTGCTGGCTTTGATGCAAAAAGAACATCTTCGTCCGCAGGATGTGGTAGCCATTGGGTGTCATGGACAAACGGTCTGGCACGAGCCGGGCGGAGACGCGCCGCACACCTTGCAAATCGGCGATAACAACCAGATTGTGGCGAAAACGGGTGTAACGGTAGTGGGGGATTTTCGCCGTCGTGATATTGCGCTTGGCGGCCAGGGGGCTCCGCTGGTGCCCGCGTTCCACCAGGCGTTACTGGCCCATCCGTCCGAACGGCGTATGGTGCTCAACATTGGCGGGATTGCCAATCTCTCGATGCTGATCCCGGGGCAGCCTGTTCGCGGTTACGATACGGGGCCGGGCAACATGTTAATGGATGCCTGGATCTGGCGGCAGTGCGGACAACCGTATGATAAAAACGCAGAGTGGGCGAGCGAGGGTAAAGTGATTATCCCGCTGCTGCAGTCCATGTTGAGTGATCCTTATTTTGCCTTACCGGCGCCGAAAAG
This sequence comes from Enterobacter sp. K16B, assembly GCF_020216105.1. Taxonomy (NCBI): domain Bacteria; kingdom Pseudomonadati; phylum Pseudomonadota; class Gammaproteobacteria; order Enterobacterales; family Enterobacteriaceae; genus Enterobacter; species Enterobacter sp. K16B. Next base: position 20,643 of record NZ_JAIWJZ010000031.1, on the reverse strand, counting down.
CACCGGGCGAGAATACTTCAACTTTGGCTGGCTTGAGCGCCAGCTGGCCTCCTTCCCGGCGCTCGCACCACAGGATGTTCAGGCGACGCTCGCCGAGCTTACGGCCGTGTCGGTCTCCGAACAGGTGTTGCTCAGCGGCGGATGCGAACGCCTGCTGGTGTGCGGCGGTGGCAGCCGTAACCCGCTGGTGATGGCGCGTCTGGCCGGGCTGCTGCCGGGTACCGAAGTGACAACAACCGATGCGGCGGGTATCAGTGGCGATGATATGGAAGCGCTGGCCTTCGCCTGGCTTGCCTGGCGCACCGTTGCCGGACTGCCGGGTAATTTACCGTCGGTGACCGGGGCGCGCGAAGCCAGCGTGCTGGGGGCGATTTTCCCGGCGAATCCGCGTCATAATCAGAGTTAACTGAAATTCAGCGCCGCGTCCCGTCGTTACAATGGAATGAAACAGGAGGGCAGGCATGCCCTCCAGGACCAGGAAAGTCTTCGGAATACGCCCATGAAAAAAGTTCTTCTTATTGCCGCGCCTTTATTGCTGTCAGGATGCAGCGTCTATAACCAACTCCTTGAGCGCATGCAGACCGATACGCTGGAGTATCGCTGCGACGAAAAACCGCTGACCGTGAAGCTCAATAATCCCCGCCAGGAAGCCAGTTTTGTTTACGACAATAAATTGCTGACGCTGAAGCAGGGTATCTCGGCCTCTGGCGCGCGTTATACCGACGGTATCTATGTCTTCTGGTCGAAAGGTGTTAGCGCCACGGTCTACAAACGCGACCGAATTGTGCTGAACAACTGCCAGCTCGAAAATCCGAAGCGTTGAGATTTTTACAGGGGCGGCGCACAATAGCGCCACCCAATCTCAATGTTAGCTAACGCCATGTCAGATAACGACGAACTGCAGCAAATTGCGCATCTGCGCCGTGAATACACCAAAGGCGGCCTGCGTCGCCAGGATCTTCCCGCTGAACCCCTTGTGCTTTTTGAACGCTGGCTGAAACAGGCCTGCGAAGCGAAACTTGCCGACCCAACGGCCATGGTTGTCGCGACGGTTGATGAAAACGGGCAACCGTATCAGCGCATCGTATTGCTCAAGCATTATGACGAGAAAGGGCTGGTGTTCTATACCAACCTGGGTAGCCGTAAAGCGCACCACTTAGAAAACAATCCGCGTATTAGTCTCCTGTTCCCCTGGCATATGCTGGAACGTCAGGTGATGGTGACCGGCAAAGCGGAACGCCTCTCCACGCTGGAAGTGGTGAAGTACTTCCACAGCCGTCCGCGTGACAGCCAGATTGGCGCCTGGGTATCAAAACAGTCCAGCCGCATCTCTGCCCGTGGGGTGCTGGAAAGCAAGTTCCTGGAGTTGAAACAGAAGTTCCAGCAGGGTGAAATCCCACTGCCCAGCTTCTGGGGCGGTTTCCGTATCCCCATTGAGCAGATTGAGTTCTGGCAAGGGGGCGAACATCGCCTTCACGACCGCTTTTTGTACCAGCGCGAAGAGGGCGGCTGGAAAATCGACAGACTGGCACCCTAATCCCCGAAATTTGTTGATTTAAGCGCTAGCGCACACCGCGCTTGCGCTTTATTCTATGTTCCTTTCGCATCAGGCGAAAAGTCGTGTACCGGCAAAGGTGCAGTCGTTTATACATGGAGAATTTGATGGCAAGCAGTAACTTGATTAAACAATTGCAAGAGCGGGGCCTCGTGGCCCAGGTGACGGACGAGGAAGCGTTAGCAGAGCGACTGGCGCAAGGCCCGATCGCGCTCTATTGCGGCTTTGATCCCACCGCTGACAGCTTGCATTTGGGGCATCTTGTTCCATTGTTATGCCTGAAACGCTTCCAGATGGCAGGCCATAAGCCTGTTGCCCTGGTGGGCGGCGCGACCGGTCTGATTGGCGACCCAAGCTTTAAAGCCGCTGAGCGTAAACTGAATACCGAAGATACCGTGCAGGAGTGGGTGGATAAGATCCGCAAACAGGTTGCACCGTTCCTCGACTTCGACTGTGGTGATAACGCCGCGATTGCCGCGAACAACTACGACTGGTTTGGCAGCATGAACGTGCTGACCTTCCTGCGTGACATCGGCAAACATTTCTCTGTTAACCAGATGATTAACAAAGAAGCCGTGAAGCAGCGTCTGAATCGTGACGACCAGGGTATCTCCTTTACCGAGTTTTCGTACAACCTGCTGCAGGGCTATGACTTTGCCTGCCTGAACAAACTGCACGGCGTTTCCCTGCAGATTGGCGGTTCTGACCAGTGGGGTAACATCACCTCCGGTATCGATCTGACCCGTCGCCTGCATCAGAACCAGGTCTTCGGGCTGACCGTTCCACTGATCACCAAAGCCGACGGTACCAAATTCGGTAAAACGGAAGGCGGCGCGGTATGGCTTGATCCGAAGAAAACCAGCCCGTACAAATTCTACCAGTTCTGGATCAACACAGCGGATGCCGATGTCTACCGCTTCCTCAAGTTCTTCACCTTCATGGACATTGCTGAGATCAATGCGCTGGAAGAAGAAGACAAGAACAGCGGTAAAGCGCCACGTGCCCAGTACGTGCTGGCGGATGAAGTGACCAAACTGGTGCACGGTGAAGAGGGTCTGGCCGCAGCAAAACGCATTACCGCCAGCCTGTTCAACGGTACCCTGAGCGATCTGAGCGAAGCGGACTTCGAACAGCTGGCCCAGGACGGCGTGCCAATGGTTGAGATGGAGAAAGGGGCTGACCTGATGCAGGCGCTGGTGGACTCTGAGCTGCAGCCTTCACGCGGTCAGGCGCGTAAAACCATCGCCTCTAACGCGATCACCATCAACGGTGAGAAACAGGCCGACCCGGAATACACGTTCGTCGACGGTGACCGACTGTATGGCCGCTACACGCTGCTGCGTCGCGGTAAGAAAAACTACTGTCTTGTCTGCTGGAAATAAGTCACAGTCTCCAGGGGCGTGGGAAACCACGCCCCTTTTGTTTTTTCAGGGTTTGGTAAGCATATAATGAAGAACATCCTCGCCATTCAGTCCCACGTTGTTTTTGGACATGCTGGCAACAGCGCAGCGGAATTCCCGATGCGCCGCCTCGGCGTCAACGTCTGGCCCCTCAATACCGTTCAGTTCTCTAACCACACGCAGTACGGCAAATGGACCGGCTGCGTGATGCCGCCTTCGCACCTCACCGACGTTGTGCAGGGCATTGCCGATATCGACCAGCTCAAGCGCTGTGACGCCGTACTGAGCGGTTATCTTGGTTCAGCGGAGCAGGGGGAACATATCCTCGGCATCGTGCGTCAGGTGAAAGCGGCAAACCCGGCGGCTAAATACTTCTGCGACCCGGTCATGGGGCATCCGGAGAAGGGCTGTATTGTGCCGCCAGGGGTGGCAGAGTTTCACGTCCGCCATGCGCTGCCCGCCAGCGATATCATTGCGCCAAACCTGGTTGAACTGGAGATCCTCTGCGAGCATCCGGTGAATAGCGTAGAAGAGGCAGTCAGCGCGTCCCGCGAGCTGATAGCCCAGGGGCCTGACGTTGTGCTGGTAAAACACCTGGCGCGTGCAGGGCTAAGCCAGGACCGTTTTGAGATGCTGCTGGTCACGAAAGATGACGCCTGGCACATCAGCCGTCCGCTGGTGGATTTTGGTCAGCGTCAGCCGGTAGGGGTTGGAGATGTCACCAGCGGTCTGTTGTTGGTGAAATTGCTGCAGGGAGCCGCGCTGCAGGATGCGCTGGAACATGTTACAGCGGCAGTGTACGAAATTATGATGGCGACGAAAGCGATGCAGGAGTATGAACTGCAGGTAGTTGCGGCGCAGGATCGTATTGCGGAGCCGGAGCACTATTTCAGCGCGACGCGGCTCTGAACGATGCCGGGAGGCGCTGCGCTTGCACGGGACTGAGAGGTATTGTGCAATTTATTGGTAGGCCGGGTAAGCGCAGCGCCACCCGGCAAAACAGACCGCTCGGTTAACTCAAACCTTCTGCTTTCAGCGCCGCAGCCACCGCAGGACGCTCCGCCACGCGTTTCATATACGATGCGATATGATCTAACCCTTCAAGATTCAGCTTAACCGCGCGCGCCCAGCGCAGTACGGTAAAGAGATATGCATCGGCAATGGTGAAACGTGACCCGCCAATCCACTGTTCGTCTTTCAGCGATTCGTTGACGTACTGCAGCTTTTTCTCCAGCAGAGCGGGCAGGGTCGGTTTAAACTCTTCTGGCGTATCCGGGCGGAACAGCGGCGTAAAGCCTTTGTGCAGCTCGGTGGCAATGTAGTTCAGCCATTCCAGCGTCTTGTAGCGCGAAATGGTGCTGACAGGGGCCAGCAGCTGGCGATCGGGCACGCTGTCGGCCAGGAACTGCATAATCGCTACGCCTTCGGTCAGCAGAGTACCGTCATCCAGCAAGAGTGCCGGAACTTGTCCCTTCGGGTTAATGGCCAGAAAATCATCGCCGTTTTCCAGACGTTTTTTCATCAGATCCACACCATCCAGCGTGAAATCTTTGCCGCTCTCGCGCAGCGTGATATGCGAAGCAAGAGAGCACGCGCCCGGTTTGTAGAACAGTTTCATCGGTAACTCCTTTTTGCTGAGGTTTCAGCTATGTTAGTGCGCGAACAGATAAAAAAAAAGCCGCTAATAGATTAGCGGCTCATCGTTTCTCAATCACATTACGCGGTAGCGGTTTTGGTCGCTTCAGCAGTCTTATTGTCGTCCTGAGTCATACGATTCAGTTTCGGTGCGGTCAGCAGCATCAGCGCCGCAATCACCGCCGTCGCGATACCAATCTGCATGAACACGGTACCGTAGACGTTCAGAGAGACCAGTGGGTCCGTGACGTTATCCGGTACCGCCATCAGGTTCGCAATCTTACCTGCGATAATTGCTGCACCCGCAGTAGTCAGGAACCAGCTACCCATGATGAAGCCCATCAGGCGCTGTGGCACCAGTTGAGCAACCATTGCCAGACCCAGGCCGGAGATCATCAGTTCGCCGATAGACTGCAGCGCGTAGCTCAGGATCAGCCAGTTCACGGACACGATACCTGCGTCGGTGGCAAATTTGGTACCCAGTGGCAGCACCAGGAACGCGCCAGAGCACAGCACCATACCAATCGCAAACTTGTGCGGCATTGGCAGACGGTCACCCATCTTGTTATAGATAGCGGCCAGAATCGGGCTACCAATCATGATCCAGAACGGGTTCAGTGCCTGATACTGCTCCGGCTCAAACGCGATGCCCAGAATAGAGTGCTCAACGTTACGAATCGCGAAGAAGTTCAGAGAAGTAGGCATCTGGCTGTACAGAACGAAGAAGATAATCGCTTCCAGCATCAGGATGAATGCCACGATCATCTTACGACGGGCAGCGCCCTGCATGGCGAACGCTTCTTTCGCAAAGATCACCACGATACCCAGTGCAACCACGCCCAGAACCGCACGCGCGATACCCTGGTTGTGCAGCAGCCAGGTGGCGATCGTGGCGAGGATCACCACGCCCACAATGGTCGCCAGCAGTTTACCCATATGCACAGGTTCGAAGTCTGGTTTTGAACCGTAATCTTTAACCCAGCGCTGGCAGAAAGCAAAGTTCACCACGGTGATCAGCATACCGACCACGGAGAGGGAGAACGCCACGCTCCAGCCGAATTTAGCGGCCAGCCATGGGGTTGCCAGCATGGAGAAGAAGGAACCGATGTTGACGGACATATAGTACATGGTAAATGCACCGTCCAGACGCGGGTCATCTTTGCTGTAACAGGTAGAGAGCAGGGAGGACGGGTTCGCTTTGAACAGACCGTTACCGACGGCAATCGTCGCCATACCCATATACACCACAGCGGCATCGTGCCCGGACCATGCAACCAGTGCATAGCCAATCGCCAGGACGATGGCGCCCAGCATGATGACACGTTTAGTACCGAGAACTTTATCACCCAGCCAGCCGCCGATAGCGACCAGGCCGTACACCAGAGCGCTGAAAGAAGAGAACAGCGTGATGGAATCGGCTTCGGACATACCCAGCTGTTTTACCAGGTAAACCGCCATGATCCCTTGCAGGCCGTAATAACCAAAACGCTCCCATAACTCGATAGAGAAGATGAGATAGAACGCTTTAGGTTGTTTAAAAGCGTTAAGACTCACGCTTTCATCTGTTGGTTTATTGTTTGCAGTCGACACATATACCTCTTTTTTTACATCCCATATTAACGGGGGGTGTGCATAGCGTGATGGCCGTAGTCCATCCGCCTTATAGTTATATTGGGAGGAGAAACGGCGGGTAATGTTCACTATCCTGACCCGTCTGGCAATACGTTTGTAATAATCTGTTACATATATCTGAGGTGGTATAATCTTCGGTTCATACAAATGTTATTTAGCGTTAAATTTCATACAGTGAAGAAAGGTAGTTTTTTCGACTGGCAATTACCGGCTCTGACGGGCTTTTGGCGATATCTTCTGCTATTTGCCGCTTGATGCAGTGATATAGCCCATATTCTGAAAAATAGCTGGTCTTATGTTCGGTTTAAGGCAAGAGATATCTTATGCCACAAAGGGTTTAGGCGGATTTTAACAACAAAAAATCAACATGAAGTTATCAGGGTGATCGTGATCACAGATGTATAGAAATTTTTGGCTATGAAAAAAGTATTAACCTGTTTGAGCGTTAAAGAACCGAATAAGTGACAGGTGAGGCAAAACAAAAGGCGGACAAAAAACGGCCAAAAGAAGAGCGCTTGATAGCCCTTCTTTTGCTAAGGGGTTGAGTGCTCAGGGATAGACTTTTTCTTTGTATTCGCAGAGATCTTCAATAATGCAGGAGCCGCAGCGAGGCTTACGGGCAATACATGTGTAACGGCCGTGCAGGATCAGCCAGTGATGACAATCAACCTTAAATTCGGCAGGTACCACTTTTAACAGCTTCTCTTCGACCTGTTCGACGTTTTTACCCGGGGCAAAGTTGGTCCGGTTCGACACGCGGAAAATATGCGTATCCACGGCGATAGTAGGCCAGCCAAACGCGGTGTTCAGCACCACGTTCGCCGTTTTGCGACCGACGCCCGGTAACGCCTCCAGCGCGGCGCGGTCCTCCGGTACTTCACCACCGTGCTGTTCGAGCAGGATCCGGCAGGTCTTAATCACATTCTCGGCTTTGCTGTTAAACAGGCCGATGGTTTTGATATAGGACTTCACGCCTTCCACACCCAGCTCAAGCATGGCCTTCGGCGTATTGGCGACCGGATAGAGCAGGGCGGTGGCTTTATTGACGCTCACGTCGGTAGCCTGTGCAGACAGCAGCACGGCGATCAGCAGCTCAAACGGGGAGGTAAAGTTCAGCTCCGTCGTCGGGTGCGGGTTCTCGTCCCGCAGACGGGTCAGGATCGCAATGCGCTTTTCTTTATTCATGAGGCCTTCTCGGGTGTCCCTTCCAGAACGCTACGCTCAGCCGCGCGGCGCTTACGTTTCTCATCAATCAGGTATTTTACCGCCAGCATCATGCCGAGGCCAATAAACGCGCCAGGCGGCAGCATCGCCAGCAGGAATGGCGTATCGGTGTGGAACACTTCAATGCGCAGCGCTTTGGCCCAGCTGCCCAGCAGCGCGTCCGCGCCGTCAAACAGCGTACCGTTGCCAAGGATTTCGCGCAGCGAACCCAGCACGAACATGGCGCAGGTGGCGCCCATACCAATGGAAAAACCATCCAGCGCCGACATGACCGGGCTGTTTTTCACCGCGAAGGCTTCCGCACGCCCGACCACGATACAGTTGGTGACGATCAGGGGAATAAAGATCCCAAGCGACTGGTACAGACCGAACGCGTAAGCGTTAATCAGCATCTGGACGATACTGACTACTGACGCAATGATCATGACGTAGATCGGAATACGGATTTCCGACGGCGTCCAGCGGCGCAGGGCAGAGATGGAGAGGTTGGTCAGGGTCAGCACCAGCGTGGTCGCCAGACCCAGACCGAGCGCATTGGTGGCGGTGGATGTCACCGCCAGCAGCGGACACATCCCCAGAAGCTGTACCAGCGCGGAGTTGTTCTTCCACAACCCCTGGACAATAACCTCTTTAACCTGGCTCATGATTACTCCTCACAGGCCGGAAGATTGTTGATTTGCGCGGGCAGCGTTTCAGCATACAGCCCGGCTCGTTTTACAGCGTTCACCACGGCACGCGGCGTGATGGTCGCGCCGGTGAACTGGTCGAACTCACCGCCATCTTTCTTCACCGCAAACGCGGTATCCTCTTCGCCATGGATCACTTTACCGGCAATGTGCAAAATCCAGTCGCTCAGACGGGTTTCAATCTTATCGCCTAGACCCGGCGTTTCATGATGTTCCGTGACGCGGGTGCCCAGTATCGTACCGGAGAAATCGCTGCCCACAAGCAGCTGAATGGCACCGGAATAGCCGTCAGGTGCCGTCGCTTCCATCACCGCGCCTACCGGTTTATCCCCTTTGCGGGCAATAAAGAGGCGGTGTGGGCCTTTCCCCAGCTGCGGCGCGTCTACCACAAAGCAGCTTTTTTGCAGGTCATTATCGTAGAAATCTGACGGGATCACCTGATCGAACAGCGCTTTTTGCTGCTTCGACGCCTGCTCTTCGATCGTGGTTTTGGTCAGAGCGTTGACCAGCGCCGTCAGCCCTGTCAGGACCGCGGCGAAGACAGCCAGCGTGACGCCGTGTTTTTGCATCGTTTTTAACATGGCGAAACCCTTAGCGATGGCCGTACACGCGTGGACGCGTGTAATAGTCAATGAGCGGAACGGTAATATTGGCGAGCAGGACAGCAAACGCCACGCCATCCGGGTAACCACCGAAGCTGCGAATGAGCCAGACCAGTAACCCCGCCAGCGCGCCGAAGATCAGACGCCCGCGGTTAGTCGTGGAGGCTGTCACCGGATCCGTCAGGATAAAGAAGGCACCGAGCATGGTCGCACCGGAGAGCAAGTGCATTTGTGGGCTGGCCAGTGATTCAGGGGAGAAGACCCAGCCCAGCGTGGCGCAGACCGCCAGCGTCACCAGGAAGCTGACCGGAATATGCCAGCGAATGGCTTTCTGCTGCAGCAGGAACAGGCCGCCAAGCAGATACGCCAGGTTGACCCACTGCCAGCCGGCCCCCGCCAGCATGCCGCGATAGATGGCGGATTGCATAATCTGCTCAACGCTATGGCCGGCATGCAGGGAGGTTTTAAAGGTATCAAGCGGCGTTGCCTGGCTAATCCCGTCCACGCCCATACGCAGCGCGTTCATATCCGCTCCGAGCGCCGTATGGCCGGTAAAGATAACGTGCAGGGCATCCATAAAGCCCGGAACCGTGGCCGCAATGTCGTGCGGCGGCAGCCAGCTGGTCATCTGCACCGGGAAGGAGATCAGCAGCACCACGTAGCCAATCATCGCCGGGTTAAACGGGTTATGGCCCAGTCCGCCATAGAGCTGTTTCGCAATGATCACGGCAAATACGGTGCCGAGGACCACCATCCACCACGGGGCAAACGGCGGGATACTGATGGCCAGCAGCAGGCCGGTCAGCAACGCGGAGTTGTCAGCGAGAATACGGGAGACCGCTGCCTTACGCAGCTTAAGCACCAGGGCTTCTGCCGCTAAGGCGCTGACACAGCCGAGAAGTATCTGGAAGAGGGTTCCCCAGCCGAAAAACCAGCACTGAACGGCAATGCCCGGCAGGGCCGCCAGGCAAACCAGCATCATAATGCGCGATGTCTGACGCTGGTTATGGGTGTAGGGGGAACTTGCGATTCTGAAAACCATTTAATCCTCGTTAACTGCTTGCTGTGCGGCTTTCTTTGCCTGAACGCGCGCAATGGCGGCGGCGACGGCGGCTTTGCGCGGGTCATCGTTAGCGGCCTGCGGTTGCGTTTCCTGCTGCGCCGCCTTACGGGCTTTGGCGCGGGCAATGGCCGCTTCGACGGCGGCTTTACGCGGGTCGACCGGTGTTTCCGCTTCTGCCGCAGGCGTCTGCTGCGCCGCTTTACGGGCTTTAGCACGCGCAATGGCCGCTTCGACGGCCGCTTTGCGCGGATCGACCGGGTCCTGTTCTACCACCACCGGTTGCTCTCCGGCTTTGCGGGCCCTGGCGCGGGCGATTGCCGCTTCAACGGCCGCTTTGCGCGGATCGACCGCAGCATCCGCCGGGGTCGTTTGTGCTTTTTCTGCCTGACGGGCGCGAGCGGCGGCCTTGTGTGCTTCACGTGCGGCGATCGCTTCGCTGTTATCCGGCTTTTCACCCGCCGGGATCACCACAGGCTGCGCTGCATTGGCTTTTTTCTCGCGAACGCGGGCCAGTGCGGCGTTAATCGCATCCTGATCTTTCTCGCCAGGCTGAACGGCAGCCTGTTTGTGGCGCTCCTGACGGGCGAGTTTTTCGCGTTCCAGTCGCGCCTGGCGCGCTTCAAAGCGTGCTTTGGCTTCTGCGGCCCGTTTCTCTTCCATGGAGATGGCATAAATTTCAGCCTTCTCCTGACGGAAATACTGCACCAGCGGAATGTTGCTGGGGCAGACCCAGGCGCAGGCACCGCATTCGATGCAGTCGGCCAGGTTATGGGCTTTCGCTTTGTCATGCAACTGGCCTTTGCTGTACCAGTACAGCTGCTGCGGAAGCAGATCGGCAGGGCAGGCATCGGCACAGGCGCTGCAGCGGATACAGCCTTTCTCTTCCTGCTCCGCACCCATTTCGCTCGTTGAAGGCGCGAGCAGGCAGTTGGTAATTTTCACTACCGGAACGTCCAGCCACGGCAGGGTAAAGCCCATCAGGGGGCCGCCCATGATCACCATCTGGTCGCTGCCCGGACAAAATTCAGCCTGTTCCAGCAGGTGACGCACCGGCGTACCCAGACGCGCCCAGACGTTGCCCGGGCGAGAGACCGACTCCCCGGTCAGCGTCACGACGCGCTCGGTCAGCGGCTCGCCGTCAATCACCGCACGCTTCACGGCGTAAGCGGTGCCGACGTTCTGCATCAGCACGCCGATATCTGAAGAGCGTCCGCCGTGCGGTACCTGCTTGCCGGTGAGAATTTGCGTCAGTTGTTTAGCACCGCCAGAGGGGTACTTGGTCGGGATCACGCGCAGGCTGATATCATGGCTACCCGCCAGCACGGCACGCAGCATGGAAATAGCCTGCGGTTTGTTGTCTTCGATACCAATCAGCACTTCCCGCGGCTGCAGAATATGCGCAAGGATGCGGATGCCTTCCACTACCTGCGCGGCGCAGTCCTGCATCAGACGGTCGTCGGCGGTGATATAGGGTTCGCACTCGGCGGCGTTGATAATCAGCGTTTGGATCTTATCGCCACCGCCGCGCAGTTTAACCCCGGTCGGGAAACCTGCGCCACCCAGACCGGCAACGCCGAACTGATGAATGCGTTCGATAAGCGCTTCACGGCTGCGGGCGCGGTAGTCGCTCCAGCCGTCACGTTCAATCCAGCGGTCTTCGCCATCGGCTTCAATAATGACGCTCAGCTCTGAGAGCGCTGACGGATGCGCCACCGTATGGGGCGCAATGGCCACCACCTTACCGGAGGTGGGGGCGTGTACCGGCAGCATACGTCCGCGCCCAAAGGTCAGGGGCTGACCGCGAAGGACGGTATCGCCCTCTTTTACACACAGCTCACCCTCAGCGCCTATGTGCTGCTTCAGCGGCATGACGAAACGGGTCGCCAGCGGAATTTGACGCAGCGGGGTACCGCTGGACTGGGTTTTCATCTCCGGTGGATGGATCCCACCGTCAAAGTCCCAAATCTTCTCTTTTCTGAAAGCAGAAAATAACTTAAGCATGTTGTTCCACAGGAATGATGCGAACCGGAATGGTTTGAAGATCCCATTTCCAGCTTTCGGTAGTCGGTTCAACCGGGCGCAACTCGATACATTGCGTCGGGCAGGGGGCCACGCAGAGGTTACAGCCGGTGCACAGATCCGCCACCACGGTGTGCATGGCGCGGGTTGCGCCAACAATGGCGTCCACAGGGCAGGCCTGAATACATTTGGTGCAGCCGATGCAGTTTGCTTCGTCAATCACGGCCAGAGCGCGTACCGGCTCCTGGACGTCCGCATCGCCATCCACAGGCTGCGGGTCAACGTTCAGCAGGGCCGCAATTTTCAGCATCACCGCTTCGCCACCGGGCGCACAGCGGTTAATTTTTTCACCCTGAACCCCTACCGCTTCGGCATAGGGGCGGCAGCCAGGGTAGCCACATTGCCCGCACTGGCTTTGTGGCAAAAGCTCATCAATTTTCTCAACAACAGGATCGTCCTCTACCGCGAAACGGCGGGAGGCGTAGCCCAGGATAAGGCCAAACACCAGCCCCAGAACGCTGATAGAGGCGATGGCAATCCAGATAGCATTCATTACAACTTCACCAGACCACTAAAGCCCATAAAGGCCAGAGACATTAAACCGGCGGTCACCAGTGCAATCGCGTTGCCGCGGAAGGGCGCAGGGATATCCGCTGCGGCCAGGCGCTCGCGAATGGAGGCGAACAGCACCATGACCAGAGAGAAACCGACTGCCGCAGAGAAACCATACAGCGCCGACTGCATAAAGTTGTGGCCAAGGTTGATGTTCAGCAGCGCCACGCCGAGTACCGCGCAGTTGGTGGTGATCAGCGGCAGGAAGATACCCAGCAGGCGATAGAGCGCCGGGCTGGTTTTGCGCACCACCATTTCGGTAAACTGCACCACCACTGCGATAACCAGGATAAAGGCCAGCGTGCGAAGATAGGTTAACCCCAGCGGGATGAGGATCCACGTATCAATCCACCACGCGCAGATGGACGCCAGCGTCATCACGAAGGTCGTCGCCAGCCCCATCCCCATTGCCGTTTCCAGCTTTTTGGAAACGCCCATAAACGGGCACAGGCCAAGGAACTTCACCAGAACGAAGTTGTTAACCAGCACGGTGCCGACAAAGAGCAGTAAGTAATCGGTCATTATTTAGCCTGAAATAAAAAAGCCGCCTATTATCGGATAAACCCACGCAGGCGACAACAGGTTATCTGTAAGGTTATTACGGGTTCACAAAGGTGTTTTTCACCCGCGTTGAACGCTTGAAATAGGGCACCAGCAGCGCTGCGGCCAGTAGCGGGAAAAGCAGCTGACGGACGGCCAGGGCATCAGAAACGGGCGAAAACGCAAAGGCCTTCACCGCCAGCAGAACCGAAACCAGCAGCCAGATAATGTAGTGTTTAGGCACGCTTTTGCGGCGCTTAAAGAAGGCGATCGTCAGCCACAGCGTGTAGTACCACATCCCAATCGCGAAAACGAACGACACAAACCACATCGCAATATTAAGCACGCTTTGCGACATCAGCGTCTGAATGGCATGAGGGGTAATCAGTGCGGTGGTATAAAGCAACAGCGCAAGTGATGCGCTTAATAAGGCAACCAGCAGCCATGCCAGTGGGGCGATTAACCAGCCTCCAATGCGTTCTCCAGGCGTTGCGGTCATGAACTCTCCCATAATCTGCGCGAAATGTTGTACAGCCAGTTTGCAGGGCGGAGAGTATATAACATTTCGCGCGGATGGCTACTTTCTTATAGAACGTAACGCCAGACAGACTTCGGTACTTCACCCACGTTGAACAAACGGCCTCCGGACACCAGCTCCGCTCGACGATGATCGGCGGCGCGATACATATTGATGATCTCCTGATTATCCGACAGGGTGTAGTTCAGATGGTCAAACAGTTTTTCCAGGCTCTCAAGCGAATTGATCTTGCGAAATTTTAATAAATAGTCCTGAACTGTCATATTAATAAGTTTCCATATAAAAGATGTGTAATACCCGTTAAGGTAATTTGTTCGAATAATAAACGGATTAATAAAGACGTAAACAGCCCACTCAGGTAACGCGACGAAATTAGGAGTTTTCTTTGCTGAAATTCAGGCATCAGAAGATGCCTGGAAGAGAAGGTTAACCGTGTTCACCAGGGCTGGCAATACGTAACTGACATATTATGTCACTCTTTATTGCCGTAACCGGTTACTTAGGTTGGGCGACAGTGACAGGCTCCGGCGGCTGGTAGTTATCGATATGGCTGGCGACGCCAAGCAAAATGACCGATACCCCAAGAACAATCCATCCCGCTAATTCAATGATTCGATTAATAATTGACGTCATGATTCGTAATTGTACTTTATCCATAAAGACCGGGTGCAAATGTTACAGCGAGCTTTTCCCGACGGCAAGGGCTTTGGGAACGGTTCCCCTAAACAAAATCAGCAGGTTAATACTATGTAACAAAAACAACCGGTACAACCTGCTATTTTAAGTCATATGGCTCATTATTAATCTGTGGTAATGCCAGACTACCCAGTGTGAAATAAGAACGTCATAAAAGAGGATGGCACTATGAGTGATAATATCCGCGTCGGGCTTATTGGATACGGCTACGCGAGCAAAACGTTTCATGCGCCTCTGATAGCCGGAACGCCGGGGATGGCGCTGGCGGCAGTCTCCAGCAGCGATGCCGCTAAAGTTCATGCCGACTGGCCTTCCGTGCCGGTTGTCTCTGAGCCTAAACATCTTTTCAACGATCCGAAGATTGATTTAATCGTCATCCCCACGCCGAACGATACCCACTTTCCGCTAGCAAAAGCCGCGCTGGAAGCCGGTAAACACGTGGTGGTGGATAAACCCTTCACTGTGACGTTGTCACAGGCTCGCGAGCTGGATGCGCTGGCGAAGAGTCTGGGCAGGTTGCTGTCGGTTTTCCATAACCGCCGCTGGGACAGCGACTTTCTGACGGTAAAAAGGCTTCTCGGTGAGGGTACGTTAGGGGAGATCCTCTTTTTTGAATCGCACTTTGACCGCTTCCGCCCACAGGTACGCAACCGCTGGCGCGAGCAGGCCGGTCCGGGCAGCGGCATCTGGTACGATTTAGCCCCGCATCTGCTGGATCAGGCCGTGAATCTTTTTGGCCTGCCGGTGAGCATGACGGTCGATCTGGCCCAGCTCAGGCCCGGGGCGCAGACCACGGATTACTTCCACGCCGTGTTAAGTTACCCGCAGCGACGGATAGTGCTGCATGGCACGATGGTCGCGGCCGCGGAATCCGCCCGTTATATTGTCCACGGCACGCGCGGGAGCTATGTGAAATTTGGTCTCGATCCCCAGGAAGACCGGCTGAAAAATGGCGAGCGTTTGCCGCAGGAAGACTGGGGCTACGATATGCGCGACGGCGTTGTCACGCGGGTCGAAGGTGAAGAGCTGGTCGAGGAAACCCTGCTGACAATTCCGGGTAACTATCCGGCGTATTACGCGGCCATTCGCGATGCGCTGAACGGCTCGGGGGAGAACCCGGTGCCAGCCAGCCAGGCGATTCAGATTATGGAGCTGATTGAACTGGGGATTGAATCTGCCAAACATCGCGCCACGCTCTGTCTGGCATAAGTTTTAACTATTGTGTAGGCCGGGTAAGCGTCAGCGCCACCCGGCAACGGTGTTAACCGCGGGCCACTTTATCTTTCAACGCCTGCTTCTCTGCAGGCGTCAGGAAGGCCATTTCCAGCCCGTTGATCTGCGCCTGACGGATCTGTTCGCGGCTCAGGCCCGCCTGCGGTGCGGCGATGTTGTACTCATGGATAATATCCACGCCCTGTACCGCCGGATCGTCCGTGTTCAGCGAGGCCAATACGCCGTGCTCCAGGAACGTTTTCAGCGGGTGCTGGGCAAGCGTCGCCACGGTGCTGGTCTGAATATTGGACGTCAGACAGGACTCAATCCCGATACGCTGCTCTGCCAGGAAATCCATCAGGGCGCGATCTTCCACCGCCTTCACGCCATGACCGATACGCTCGGCACCCAGCTCACGGATGGCCTGCCAGATGCTTTCCGGGCCTGCGGCTTCCCCGGCGTGAACGGTAACATGCCAGCCGGCATCGCGCGCGCGGTTGAAATGGGAGAGGAACAGACTGCCCGGGAAGCCCAGCTCATCACCGGCAAGATCGACGGCGGTGATGGCATCGCGATGGGCCAACAGCGCCTCCAGCTCCTGCAGGCAGGCGGCTTCGCCGAACGTACGGCTCATAATGCCAATCAGGCGGGCCTGAACATCGAAGGCTTTACAGCCTTCACGCACGCCTTCAATGACAGCTTCCACCACGCCCGCAACGGGCAGGTTGTGGGTCATCGCCATATAGCCCGGCGAGAAGCGCAGTTCGACATAGTGCAGACCGTTGCGGGCCGCATCTTCAATGTTCTCGAACGCTACGCGACGGCAGGCATCCAGCGAGGCCAGCATCTTTACGCCCCAGTCGAGTTTGCTCAGGAAGCTGACCAGATCCGGTTCATTTGAGGTGACCTGTACGTGAGGGATCAGGGCATCAAGCGTTTGAGCGGGGAGCGTTAAATTGAACTGGCGGCCAAGATCGAGAATGGTTTGGGCACGAATGTTACCGTCAAGGTGACGATGAATATCAGTTAAAGGCAGGCGTGTATCAATCATGGTCGCACTCTTTTCTGGTTAAAGTGCGCCATATTATAAAAACAAAACGGGGTAAAAAGCTATTTGCGCAAGGGAATATTCCGTTGCGCAAACTGATTACCGCAGCGTGTTAATGCCCGCGATGAGGCGCTGAACCCCCTGCTCCAGCTTGCTGCGCGGGCAACCCGCATTCAGACGTACGAAGCCGTTTCCCTCTTTTCCGTAGGTATATCCCGGCATGATGGCGACTTTTTGCTGCTGGATCAGCACCTTTTGCAGCAACCGATCGTCAAGGTTCAGCGGGCGCAGGTCAATCCAGGCCAGATAGGTCGCCTCTGGCGGCTGCCAGTTCAGTTCCGGAAAAGCGCCGTTTAATTCCTGCGCGATATACAACAAATTGTCTTCAAGATATTGGCGTAAGGCATCCAGCCAGGGGGCCCCCTGCTGATAGGCCGCGATATGGGCCGTCAGCGCCAGCACGGAGGGGGAAGAGAGCCCGTCGCGGCCTTTCAGGGCGCTGAGATAGCCGTTACGGCTCGCGTCATCGCCAATCAGGCCGTAAGCCCCGGTGAGCGCCGGAATATTAAAGCTTTTCGAGCCGGAGGTCAGAAGCGCCCATTTGCCGCGCGCCACCGCGCTCCATGGTGTGTGACGATGCTCGCCCCACACCATATCCATATGGATTTCATCACTGATCACCGCCACGTCATAGCGCGCGCACAGTTCCGCCATGTGCGTCAGTTCGTCCCGCGTCCAGACCTTGCCGGTGGGATTTTGCGGGCTGCACAGCAGCAAAATTTTGTTTTCCGGTTTCGCCAGGGCTACTTCAAGGGCAGTCATATTTCCCTGCCAGCCTGTTGGCTGTTTTTGCATCTCAACGGTCACCACCTGACGCGCATTGCCCTCAATGGCTTTGTAAAACGCATCGTAGGCTGGGGTGTGCACCACCACGCCGTCGCCAGGGTTTGACCAAAGGCGTATCAGCTCGGAGACCATGTAGATAACGGAAGGGCCATAGACCACGCTTTCAGTATCAATCTGGCAGTTAAAGCGTTGCTCAAACCAGTGCGCGATGGCGGCGAGAAACTCGTCATTTTTCCAGCGGCTGTAGCCGAACACGCCGTGATGAATACGCTCATGCAGCGCGTCGGTAATGCAGGGGGCGGTGGCGAAATCCATATCCGAGATGGTGAAGGGCAGTAAATCGGCCGCGCCAAAACGGTCGGCGACATAGTCCCACTGCGTACACCAGGTGCCGTGACGATCCACGACGGTTGAGAAATCAAACATGCTTTAATCCTTAACGTAAAACCCCCTCATGGTGAGGGGGCTGAGGCATCAGGCTTCAACTGTTCGCATCAGGGTAGCCAGTTCATCTTTCACTGACTGCACCTGCGGGCCGATAACCACCTGCAAATTATGCTGATTAAGTTGTACCACGCCGATGGCCCGGTTGGCTTTCAGGGCGTTGGTGTCCACTTTTGACATATCCGCCACAGAAAGGCGCAGGCGGGTAATACAGTTATCCAGAGAGGTAATGTTATCCGCACCGCCCAGCGCCGCCAGAATGGCCGGAGTGTTATAGCCGGATTTCCCCACGGTTCCTGCAACCGCCTGTTCCACGCTGGTGGCCGTATCGGTATCGCGGCCCGGCGTTTTCAGGTTAAAGCGGGTGATGGCGAAGCGGAAGATGCCGTAGTACACCGCGAACCAGATCGCCGCCACAACCGGCACCAGGTACCACTTAGTGGAGAGGCCGTGCAGGATGCCGAACACCACGAAGTCGATCACGTTGCCGTCGGTGTTGCCGATGGTGACGCCGAGCACCGCCATCACGGTAAAGCCCAGACCGGTCAGCACCGCGTGGATGAGGTACAGCACCGGCGCGACAAACAGGAACAGGAATTCGATGGGCTCAGTGGTACCGCCTACGACGCAGGCGATCACGCCGGAAATCAGCAGTCCTTTAATTTTATGGCGGTTTTCCGGACGCGCGCAGTGGTACATCGCCAGCGCGGCGCCAGGCAGACCGCCGAGGAAGGCCGGCATTTTACCCTGAGAAAGGAAACGGGTTGCGCTTTCAGAGAACCCGTGGGTGGTCGGGCAGCTCAGCTGTGCCTGGAAAATGGTCAGCGCACCGCTCACATCGTGGCCGCACACTTCCATGGTGCCGCCCGCTTCGGTAAAGCGGATCAGGGCCACCAGGATATGCTGCAGGCCAAACGGCAGCAGCAGACGTTCGCCAGTGCCGAAGATCATCGGACCAAAATCGCCCGCGCCGTTAATGATGCGGCCAATGCCGTTAATGCCCATCGCGAAGACCGGCCAGATCAGCGGAATGATCAAACCAAACAGGCCCATCACCACCAGGGTGATAATCGGCACAAAGCGGGTACCGCCGAAGAAGGCCAGCGCATCCGGCAGACGGATATTGTGGAAACGCTCGTGCAGCATCCAGATAATCACCCCGGCGATCACCGCCCCGAGGATCCCGGTATCAATAGACTGGATACCAATCACGCTCTGAATATTGTTGGCTTTCAGTACCGCCGCGTCGGTGGTAGGCAGAATGCCTTTCGCGGTCAGCCAGAAGTTAACCGCGAGGTTCATTACGGCGTAACCCACAAATCCGGCGAATGCCGCGACGCCTTTGTTCTCGCGGGCCAGGCCCAGCGGGATAGCGATGCAGAACATGACGGGGAGGAAGCTGAAGGCGAAGGAGCCGACTTTACTCATCCAGATAAAGATCGCCTGCAGCGCGGGCGCGCCGAGGAACGGGATCAGGGTGATGACGTCTTTACTGCTTAACGAGCTGCCGATGCCGAGCATGATCCCGCAGAACGAGAGGAGCGCCACGGGCAGCATAAAGGTTTTACCCAGTTGCTGGAAAAATTCCCACAGCGATATTTTTTGTGCTGCTTTCGCCGTCATAAAACGACTCCTTTATTGTTAAAATCAGTTTGCCTGCTTCAATGCTGCGAGAAGATAAAACGTTTTATCAAACTTTAGTGCGCTCTGTATCACATTCTCAGGCTTTGACTGGTAGTATAAAGATAACGTATTGATAAAACGTTTTACCGATCTCATTTCAGGGAGTCACGCCGACACATGGCTGTAGCGAAAAAAATCACCATTAATGATGTCGCGCTGGCGGCGGGGGTTTCCGTCAGCACCGTTTCGCTGGTGCTGAGCGGAAAAGGACGTATCTCACCCGCAACCGGCCAGCGGGTTAACGAGGCGGTTGAGCAACTGGGCTTTGTGCGTAACCGCCAGGCATCGGCGCTGCGCGGCGGGCAGAGCGGGGTGATTGGCCTGATTGTCCGCGACCTGACGTCACCGTTCTATGCGGAGCTGACCGCAGGGCTAACGGAAGCCCTTGAAGCGCAGGGGCGAATGGTCTTTTTGCTGCATGGCGGACGCGAGGCCGATCAGCTTCTCTCCCGTCTCGATATGCTGCTGACCCAGGGGGTGGACGGGGTGATCGTCGCCGGCGCGTCGGGCGTGGGCAGCGAGCTGTGCGAGCGTGCCGCCGAAAAAGGCGTGCCGCTGGTGTTTGCCTCTCGCGCCAGCTATCTCGACGAGGCCGACACGCTGCGCCCGGATAACATGCAGGCCGCGCAAATGTTGACCGAGCATCTGATTCGCCGCGGGCACCAGCGCATTGCCTGGCTGGGGGGCAAAAGCTCGTCCCTGACGCGGGCTGAGCGGGTAGGCGGCTACTGCGCAACGCTGATCAAGTATGGCCTGCCGTTCCACAGCGAATGGGTCGTGGAGTGTGAATCCAGCCAGAAGAAAGCGGCAGAAGCGATAGGCGCGCTGCTGCGCAGCAGCCCGACGATCAGCGCCGTGATTTGCTATAACGACGTGATTGCCATGGGCGCCTGGTTTGGCCTGATCCGCGCCGGGCGTCAGAGCGGCGAGGGCGGGGTGGAAACGTTCTTCGGCCATCAGGTGGCGCTGGGGGCGTTCGCCGACGTCGGCGAAAACGCGCTCGACGATCTGCCGATCGTCTGGGCCACGACCCCAGCGCGGGAGATGGGCTACACCCTGGCGGACAGGATCATGCAGCGCATCGACAATACGGATGTCCAGGCCGGGCACCAGATTGTGGCGGCGCGGTTAGTGACGGTGAAATAGATACCTCGGCACATTGCCCGGCGACGCTGCGCTTGCACGGGCCTACAACGGCCCGGAATCGT
>NZ_JAIWJZ010000214.1:0-1342 GCF_020216105.1 Enterobacter sp. K16B | reverse complement strand
CGCCGGCCGTCACGCCGACACAGGTCGCGTTTTTAACCCACGCTTCCTGAATATCCGTCGCGTCATCAATCAGGAAAGCCGTTTTCCCCATCCGTTGCGCCAGTTCGGCCAGACGGTTTGAGTTAGAGGAGTTTTTCGAGCCGACCACCAGCACCACATCCGCCTGTTCAGCCAGGGCACGCACCGCTTCCTGACGGTTCGTGGTCGCGTAGCAGATGTCATCCTTACGCGGACCGACGATCTTCGGGAAACGCTGGCGCAGGGCGTCAATCACGTCAGAGGTATCGTCGACAGAGAGTGTTGTCTGGGTCATGAACGACAGACGGGCTTCATTTTTCACGTTCAGCGTAAGCACATCTTCTGGCGATTCAACCAGATACATGCCCCCTTCCGGGTTACTGTACTGGCCCATGGTGCCTTCGACTTCCGGGTGACCCGCATGGCCAATCAGAATCGACTCTTCACCACGACGGCTGGCACGTGCCACTTCCATATGCACTTTCGTGACCAACGGACAGGTAGCATCAAACACCGTCAAATCGCGGCTTTTCGCTTCGTTACGTACTGCCTGAGAGACACCATGCGCAGAGAAAATCAGGATGGCACCGTCCGGCACTTCGCTGATTTGCTCGATAAAAATAGCACCGCGCTCGCGCAGACTGTCGACCACGTAACGGTTGTGCACCACTTCGTGACGCACGTAAATCGGCGCGCCGTAAATCTCCAGCGCGTTTTCAACAATGCTGATAGCGCGGTCTACACCGGCGCAGAAGCCGCGCGGGTTAGCCAACAGGATCTGCATTTCAGGCCTCCAGTACCGGATCAATCTCCAGCACTTCAATATCAAAATGGACAGTGCGCCCGGCAAGCGGATGGTTGAAGTCAACGGTAATAGAGTCGCCGTTAATTTCGCGGATCACGCCAGGCATTTCGCTGCCGTCCATAGCGGTAAAGAGCATAATCGCCCCGATTTCAGGTTCACCCGCGTCCATAAACTCACGACGGGAGAAGTACTGGATCAGATCCGGGCTTGGCACGCCAAACGCCGCATCCGGCTCAAGCGAAAAGGCTTTTTTCTCCCCCTCTTTCAGGCCCAGAAGCTGCTGTTCAAGTCCTTCAGACAGGGAGGTATCGCCCAGACGAAACAGGGCCGGTTTGCCATTATTGCGGGTGGATTCAGCCGTGGAGCCGTCATCCAGTTTCAGCGTGAAGTGAACGAGAACCGCGCTGTTGCTTTGTACGGATTTAGACATGCACATTGCTCTTTATGTTGTCTCGCCTGTGTGCCGGGTGGCGCTTCGCTTACCCGGCCTACAAGTGTCGGCATATTCGGTAGGCCGGG
>NZ_JAIWJZ010000213.1:0-252 GCF_020216105.1 Enterobacter sp. K16B | reverse complement strand
CAATGTGGCGGTTTTTTTGTCCCTCGGGATTCGCGGTCCGTTGGGTGATTTTTCAGGCTCTCACACAGAGGTTTTCAAGCATACTTCTGCAAGCTGAAGATTCAAACGCTTGGATCCTAAATATATTCTTAAAAACAATTGCAATGGATTACGCTTCGTGCGTGCGGAGATTACTATGCAGCGTCCCTTTCCGCCATCTCGCAAATGGGCACCGGTCACGGGAGAGGTATTTCCACAACCGTGAGTCAGGCT
>NZ_JAIWJZ010000212.1:0-2039 GCF_020216105.1 Enterobacter sp. K16B | reverse complement strand
CAAAATCATCGAGCGCGGGGCGGTGTGGCAGAAGTTTGGTGGACAGAGTTTTAGTCAGGCGGTCCAGAAGTGGGAAAGCAGCGAATTTGAAATGGGGCCTGAAGTGCTGTGGCCCTATTCTGAGACACCCGTAGCGGGTCAGAAAATCAGCCTGACGCACAGCGATGGTACCGTGCAGGAGTTAATGACCTCGGCATCCGGCCGTGGGGAAAAGCAAAACCTGATGGACCCTGCATTGTTGCAAATAAACCTGAAGGATGAGGACTAACCGATGATTGAAGCCACTGA
The DNA here is from genome assembly GCF_020216105.1 of Enterobacter sp. K16B. Lineage (NCBI taxonomy): Bacteria > Pseudomonadati > Pseudomonadota > Gammaproteobacteria > Enterobacterales > Enterobacteriaceae > Enterobacter > Enterobacter sp. K16B. Next base: position 1,751 of record NZ_JAIWJZ010000212.1, on the reverse strand, counting down.
CAGCAATAGTGTCCTGCTGGGGTACGACAGGTTTGGTCATCCCCTCTATAAGGTTATTGCCACGCCGAAAGACAAGGAGCAATGGCTCAAACTTTATAAGATGCCGGACAGAGTCATCCCGGTTGTATTTTTACCGGGGGTGATGGGGAGTAATTTGATGAGTCCAGACGATGGCAAACCGGTCTGGACCGTCAATGGTAATACAAGCATGTTACCCTGGATTGGAAGGGGGCCAGCGAAAAGGAAAAAATTATTGGATCCCACCAAAACTGTGGTTGATCCCAGCGGAAAAATCGAGACCGAAAGTCCGGAAGAGCGGCTGTTATTTTCATCTCGCAGGGAGAGAGGCTGGGGGGAAGTGGGGGCGATGAGCTATGGCACTTTTCTCCCCTGGCTCCAGGAAGCGTTGAACGATAACCAGACAATGTTAACAAATAAGACTAGCAAAAATGGTCGCCTGACCTTGCGTGAGAGGCTGCTGGATAAAGCATTGGGGGCCGAAACGGGCGAGAGTCCATTGACCACGGAGGAAGTGGCTCTAAGCTATCAGTACCTCTTTCCAGTGCATGCAGTGGGTTATAACTGGCTACAGTCAAATGTGGATTCAGCTAAAATGTTGGCCAAGCGTATTGAAAAGATTATTAGCGATTACAAAGCCAGCGGACGCAAATGCGAAAGGGTGATCCTGGTAACCCATTCAATGGGAGGGCTGGTTGCCCGTTACTATTCGGAATTGTTGGACGGAGATTTCGGACAGAAAAATATCCTGGGTATTGTACACGGGGTGATGCCGGACCGCGGTTCCCCGATGGCCTATAAACGGATGAAAGCGGGTGAGGCAGGAATAACCGGTTTAGTCATTGGTAGTAATGGCGCTGAAATGACCGCCGTGCTGGCGCAAGCGCCGGGGCCTTTGCAACTACTACCTGGCAAGGGATACAAGATGGGATGGTTTCACGTTGAGGGTCTTCAGCAGCCTTTACCCCAGACAGATCCTTACACGGAAATTTACACCCAGCGATCGGCGTGGTGGGGATTATGTGAGGAACACTTTATTAATCCTGAAAATAAAAACGGGGATAAGATATTGCTGGAACAAGATTGGAAACGTTTCAAAAATATTATTAACAATCATGTTAGTACGTTTATAGAGAAACTTAATGGGCATTACCATGAAAATACCTATGCCTTTTATGGAAATGATGGGAAGAATTACCCCTCTTATGCTGAACTGCACTGGAAGGACGTAAGCGGAAAATATACTCCTGAAGCCTACCGCTCGCTGGTCAGCGAACAGGGGGAAATCTTCTACCCGGCGGACAAATTTAACCAGACCATCCGCTTTGCTACGCTGGAAACACCGGACCAGGGTTATGTTACCCGTAAATATGAATTATTGCCCCCAGCTGAAGACGGCGACGGCACTGTACCGGTCAGAGCCGCAGTGATCAATTCTCCGAAGTTAAAAGCCCAGCTCGGTGTGGGCGTTGACCACGAGGGGGCCTACAAATCTGACAACACCATGGATGCGCGCTGGTTTACTCTTCGCTCAATTATAAGAATTGCACAGCGGGTTAAAAATACGGGGCTTGCTTATCATGAATAAGATAAAACAAAAAGCAATGTTCCTGGTCGCCTTCATTGTAGCGGGATATGGATTGTATCAATATTTTCGCCCTTATGACCCCTCGCCACAAACACTAACGTCATCACAGCAGGTAGCCATGAACAAGATAAACGCTGAAATGAAA
>NZ_JAIWJZ010000030.1:0-54847 GCF_020216105.1 Enterobacter sp. K16B | reverse complement strand
GTTTTTTGCTTTTATTTTTACTGCTCTGGCCTTTCTCTTAATCCCTTATCCTGCTAATGGAATGTGTGATCTTTGTCTCAATGTTGTTTATAACAAAATTATAACATTTCATTTACGAGGTAATTGAGTTTCAGGACTCAATACGCCGTAGTCTATGGCAGGAGCATAATCACAATGACAGAAAGCATTACATCAAACGGGACGCTGGCTAACAGTGATACCCGAAGAAGGGTATGGGCCATCGTCAGCGCCTCTTCAGGGAACCTGGTTGAATGGTTCGACTTTTACGTCTACTCATTCTGTTCACTCTATTTCGCTCATATTTTCTTCCCATCCGGCAACACCACTACGCAACTCCTACAAACGGCGGGTGTATTTGCTGCAGGATTCTTAATGCGACCCATAGGTGGCTGGTTGTTCGGCCGAATTGCGGATCGTCGGGGGCGTAAGGCCTCTATGCTGATTTCGGTCTGTATGATGTGTTTTGGCTCTCTGGTGATCGCCTGCTTACCGGGCTATGAATCGATTGGTACCTGGGCACCGGCGCTACTTTTACTGGCCCGCTTATTCCAGGGATTATCAGTGGGGGGCGAATACGGTACCAGTGCGACCTACATGAGTGAGATTGCGCTGGAAGGCCGGAAAGGCTTTTACGCCTCATTCCAGTATGTCACGCTGATTGGCGGTCAACTGCTGGCCATTCTTGTGGTGGTGATCCTGCAGCAGATCCTGACGGATGAACAGCTTCACACCTGGGGCTGGCGGATCCCGTTCGCAATGGGAGCCGCGCTGGCGATCGTTGCACTTTGGCTACGCCGTCAGTTAGATGAAACTTCTCAGAAAGAGGTCAGAACGCTGAAGGAAGCGGGAACGTTTAAAGGATTATGGCGTAACCGCAAAGCTTTCCTTATGGTGCTGGGCTTTACTGCAGGGGGCTCTCTCAGTTTTTACACGTTTACTACCTATATGCAAAAGTACCTGGTGAACACCACCGGGATGCACGCCAACGTTGCCAGCGTTGTCATGACTGTAGCGCTGTTTGTCTTTATGCTCATACAACCAATCATCGGGGCGCTCTCGGACAAAATTGGCCGACGAACGTCAATGCTTGTTTTTGGCGGATTATCAGCGCTCTGTACCGTTCCTGTTTTGACTGCCCTTCAGCACGTCTCCTCGCCGTATGCCGCATTTGCGCTGGTTATGCTGGCGCTGGTGATTGTCAGTTTCTACACCTCGATCAGCGGGATACTGAAAGCCGAAATGTTCCCGGCGCAGGTACGTGCTTTAGGGGTAGGACTCTCTTATGCGGTCGCCAACGCGTTGTTTGGCGGATCGGCGGAGTATGTTGCGTTGTCTTTTAAATCATGGGGAAGCGAAACGACATTCTTCTGGTACGTAACGGGAATGGGGGCGCTGGCCTTTATTGTCTCCCTGATGTTGCATCGTAAAGGGAAAGGCATTCGACTTTAATAGTGTGCCATCTGCCACACGGCATAGCCGGTCGTTGCGCCAGCGACGTCCCAGGCGAAATCTTTCCAGCTCCAGCCGCTCCCTGCGGGGCGGCTATCCCACAGCTCTTTTGACGCCCCAAGACCGATGGAGAACATCAGCCCAATCGTCGCGCTCCGATCCCGGCTGTATCCCTGATGTTGCGCATACTCATTACCGGCGGCGGACAGCATAGCGGAAGCGAGAAAATGTTGTGCTTTATCCTGTCCGGACCAGTTATCGTTGGCCATATGGCTACAGCCACTCAGTAAGATCACGCTCAGCAACAGAGGAATACGCATCAACGGGCTCCATAAAAAAGCCCTGCGATGGCAGGGCCTGGATATTACAGAATACGGCTGATAAGTCGGTCGATACGGATTCGACGTAAGCGGCGAATAAGCTTGCGAACTTTCACCGGATAATCGGCAATACTCTGCAGTTCGCGGTAGTGATTCACCACGGTTGTATGCGTGCGAATCAGTTCCAGCTCACGTTCACGCTTTGCGGCTAACTCATGCTGAGGGTCATGGATCAGGATAGCGTTTTCCAGATCCAGTCGCCACGCGCGTGGGTTCAGGTTGTTACCTGTCAGCAGCATCCACTCATCGTCGACCCACATGCCTTTCAGATGGTAACTGTTGTCTTCATCTTTCCAGAGACGCACAACCAGTTGGTCGGTATTAACGTAATATTGTAAACGGCTCAGGAAACGGCGCAGGTTAATCTCATAGAGATAAGGCAGCGCACCGATAATTTTGAACGGTTGATCTTCAGGAATGAAGAAGTCGTTTGCGGTTTTATCACCGACGATGATTTCCACTTTTTTGCCGTCGCGCAGTAGCTGAATGATATTGCGCACCAGCACGGCAGGAAGGTTGAAATACGGCGTACAAATGGTGAGTTTCTGCTCCGCGCACGGCATCAGATGGAAGATCGTTTTGTTCAGCTGGCTGGATTTGCCGAGCCCTACCAGCGGGGTAACGGATAACTCTTCGTTGTTTGCATCACCCTGGAAATGATAGACCGCATCACGCAGCTCCTGACGGAAGGCGCGAACATCATTTTTGATCTCCGGGCTTTTAGGACGCTCAGGATCGTCAAGTCGATTAACGCCACGGCCATGGACCAGATTTTTATCAACCCAGTTAAACATGATATCGGCCATCTGCGGATTGCGAATCAGATGGTAACGGTCGTAGCGATACTTATCGAGCTGATGCAGGTAAACATCATTCAGACTGGCGCCGCTGTAAAGCACGCTGTCATCGATGATAAAGCCCTTGAAATGAAGGACGCCGAGCGCCTCACGGGTATTGACTGGCACGCCATAAACAGGCACATCAACGCCAGGATTTTCCTGCGCCGTGCGGCAATACCAGTCAGCATTGGTGTTTGAAGCGGCAGCGCCAATACGGCCTCGCTGAGCGCGATGCCAGTCCACCAGCACGCGAACATCCAGCTCTGGACGCTGACGTTTGGCTTCATAAAGTGCGTTCAGGATCGCACGCCCGCCTTCATCTTGTTCAAGATACAGCGCCACAATGCAAATGCGTCGCGTGGCACTGGCAATCTTTTCCAGAAGCGTCTCCCGAAAATGCGCGGGAGCGTAAAAGAACTCTACATCATCAACTGACTGAGAAATCTTCGGTAGTTGAGCAAGGTGTTGTTGATGTTTATTACGCTTAAATTTTGACAACATCACAGTGCGTTTCTTCTCTGTTCATTGAAGGGTTGTTTGTACCATGCAAACAACATAAGCGGACAATGATACCACCAGTCCCGTCCAAAGTGGGTAACATTTCCAGTAGCTTACTCGTGTTTGTCTGCTGATGTCAGGCTTAGGGACAGGGCAACAATACCTTCGTCCAGCTGAATATCAACATCAAATCCAAGTTTTCGCGCCAGGGTCACCATACCGCGATTGTTAGGCATAGTAATGCCATTGAGACGTAACAATCCGTGATCTCGCGTATAACTGATGAGTTTTTCCAGCAGCCGTCTTCCCAGGCCCAGACCTTTGAGGTCGGAGCGTACCAGTACAGCAAACTCTGCATCCACGTTATCCGGGTCAGAAATAGCACGCGTAACGCCGAGGATCTCATCCCCCTTATCGGAGCGACGAACGGCCACAAATGCCATTTCTCGATCGTAGTCGATCTGGGTCATATTGGCTAAATCATCGTGGGTAAATTCGTTGATTTCGCTAAAATAGCGATAATAAAGATCCTCTTTCGTGACCTGAGAGATAAAGGCCCGCAGCTGGGGTTCATCTTCCGGAAGAATAGGGCGGAACAGCGCACGTTCTCCATTTTTCATCTCTACCCACTCCTCCAGTTGCAGAGGATACGGACGGATTGCCAGGCGGCTCTCGCTGTCTCCTTCAAATGGCTCGATATCCAGCGTCACGTCCAGCGCCGTAAACTCATTGCCGGAGGCAAGGAGCGGGTGGATATCCAGCCGCTGGATCTCGGCGCAATCTACAATCAGGTTAGACACCTGGACCAGGAACTGACTTAACCCGGCAATATCGAGCGGACGCAGCGCACTCCGGCCACGGATCTTTTTGCTTTTAATCGCCTGAATGATCAAATAGCGCGCCAGATTCATGTTCAGCGGCGGTAACGCCACCACGGCTTGCTCTTCCGGACGCCACTCAACGCCGCCTTCTCCCAACATGATCAGGGGGCCAAACACGGGGTCGTGTTCAACCACGACCCGCAATTCCTGAGCCCCTGCGCGGTTAGCCATGCTTTGCACCAGCAGTCCGTGGATCCGTGCCTGCGGCCAGGCCATTTTGACACGGTCGAAAATGGCATCTGCAGCCTGTTGTACCTCTGTCGCCGTGCGCAGGTATAACATAACTCCCTGAACATCGGACTTATGCGGAATATCCGGGGAGCGCAGCTTCAGGGCTACCGGATAGCCAATCTGCTCGGCAATGTGTACTGCCTCAGCGCTGTCGCTGGCGATCCAGGTCGGCAGGGTTTGCATGCCGTAACTGCCCAGAATGGGCTGAACTTCATGCGTATCAAGCGATGTCGCCCCCTCTTCGATAGCCTGCTGCAACAGGCGGTGAACGTCGACGGTATTCGCCGTCAGATTACCCGGCAGCGCCGGCGTTTCACGCAGCTGTTTCTGGTTGCGGCGATATTCCACCATGTGCATAAACGCGGTGATGGTGCCTTCCGGTGTACGGTAGGTTGGCAGCCCGGCTTCGCTGAACAAGCGTCGCGCCTCCTGAGAGGAAAACTCGCCGCACCAGTTGGTGAGCAGGGTGACATATTTGCCTCGCGGATGAGTACGCACGGCATCAATAAGCGCCCGCGCGCTTTCACTGCCCGGGGCGACCGCGCTGGGGGAGTGGATAATCATCAGCGCATCGAAATCCTGACTGTCCAGCAAAATGGAGATAGCGCTGATATAGCGTTCGCTGCTGGCGTCATCGCGCAAATCAAGCGGGTTGCCGGGCGTCACGCTGGTCGGAAGCGCGTCTCTCAGGCGCTGCAGCGTCTCTTCACTTAGGGTTGCCAGCTTGCCGAAGCGGCGCCACAGTTCATCCAGCGCGAGCGCGGCAGGCGCGGCGCCGTTACTGACAATCATTATCTTCTCGCCGCGCAGCGGGCGCATATGGCTTAACGTTTCAACGGCGGAAAACAGCTCGTGCGTATCCTGTACCCGCAGCAACCCCGCGCGCTGAATGGCTGCATCCCAGGCGGGATCCATACCGGAATGGGAATGCAGCAGACGTTGGGCCGCAGGGCTGCGACCGCTTTTGATCACCAGGATCGGCTTATTGCGCGACGCACTTCGCGAAGCCGATACAAATCGACGGGCGTCGCTAAGATGCTCAAGATAAAGCAGGATCGCACTGGTTTTGCTGTCTCGTGCGAGAAAATCCAGCAGTTCATCAACGTCGATATCCAGGCTATCGCCGAGGGCAATGAAGTAGGAAAATCCCATTTCACGCTGCTGCGCCCAGTCGAGAATGGTGTTTGATACCGCAGCCGACTGCGAAATAAACGCGAGCTTGCCTTTGCGGATCGGTACCGGAGAGAAGCTGGCATTCAGCCCCTGCCAGGGGGCGAGCAGGCCCAGACTGTTTGGCCCAAGAATGCGCATCTGATAGCGGCTGGCGCAGGCCAGAAGTTCGCTTTTTTGCTCAGGGGGAGACGAGAGAATAATGCAGGTTTTACATCCCTTCTTGCCGAGTGATTCCAGCAGTTCCGGATTTCGCTTCGCATTGGTACAGAGTACGGCAAGATCGGGCACGAAAGGCAGGCTTTGCACATCGGGCCAGGCCAGTACGCCCTGAACCGCTTTATAAGCCGGCGTGACGGGCATGACGGGGCCATTAAATCCACCGGCCAGCAGGTTACGCATCATCAGATAGCCTGCACGATCCGGTTTCATTGATGCGCCGATGACGGCAATGGATTTAGGACGAAGTAGCGCTTCTAACCCTCGCTGGCTCATGCAGGCCTCCTGTGAATGCAAGCGACCTGATGATTTTAAACGCTTTCTGGCTCTGTTGCTGTGACACTGCCCTTATGAACGGTTTTTCCCGCCAGATAGCGCTCCCGGAAACGTGAGAAATGGTTGCCCAGTGCGCCTGCCGCCGCGGTATCTCCCGCTAAATCCAGAAGCGCAATGGCAACTTCGGCGGTGCAGTATTGCCCGTCAGCATGCGCTTCACGCAGTCGGTAGGCGGAGACGCGGGAAAGATCGACAGAAATCACCGGCAGGGCGTCGAGGTAAGGGCTCTTGCGAAACATTTTTCGCGCTTCGGTCCAGGTGCCGTCGAGCATAATAAACAGCGGCGGCTTCCCGGATGGCGGTACCGAAAGCACCTGGCGATCGGCCCCTGCATAAGAGGCGGGGAAAACGACCATCGGCTGATAGTCCGGGCTTGCCACCAGGTCGAGCAGGGCCTGAGGGGGTTCTGTGCGGGACCACTGAAACGCGGCGGTATTAGGCAGAATATCGGCGATCAGACGTCCCGTATTGCTGGGTTTCATCGGCTCGGTATCGAACATGACCAGACAAAAACGACTCGCTGCCGTACCCGGGACCAGCGTCTCACACAGACAAACCTTTAGCGGTAACAGGCAGCGCTGACAGCGACGAATACGATTGCCGCGGGCAAGAAAGGGGCGAGTCGCGCGGGCAAGGCGTTCGGCGCGTAATTGAAGAACAGCGTTATTTGTCATGGGCGAAATGGAGGAAAAACCCTATTTTCGCAGAGGCGGGAACGGGGCACAAGATGTGCCCCGTGAATGTTACAGTGATTCGTTAAGCCAGCTATCAAACGGAGCTTTTGGTACCGCACCGTTGAGCATGTCGACCACTTCACCCTTTTTGAAGATCATAATGGTCGGAATGCTGCGGATCTGAAAACGCACGCTAAGCTCACGCTCCGCCTCAGTATTGACCTTAACAAAGCGCATTTTACCGCTGCGCTCTTCGGCGACATCTTCAAAGATTGGCGCGAAGTTTCGGCACGGGCCGCACCATGGTGCCCAGAAATCGACCACCACAGGGAGATCGTCCTTGAGGAGTTTGTCCAGCGTAGCACCCGTCGCGTTAATGACATCGCCATCAAACAATTCATGGCCACAACGTCCGCATTTCGCACCATCTTCGATCCGATCGTCCGGAATGCGATTAAGAGCCTGACAGTTGGCACATACGGTATTCATAACTAACCTCTGATAGAGCCGTGGGACAGCGGCAGTGCGCCGATTATGTTTCCAATATGTTACATATTATCAATGAGCCTGTTTGAAACAACAATGCGTTTTATTCAATGAGAACAATAGTCACAGGCTTTTGTACGAAATTATGGCTATGCGCTGGCACATCGGGTAATCTGCGCGCTTCGCGCAGCGCTGGTGGAGAAAAGCATGAACGACGAAATGAAAAACAAAAGCGGCAAGGTCAAAGTGATGTATGTCCGCAGTGATGATGACTCTGATAAACGCACCCAAAATCCGCGTACCGGAAAAGGTGGCGGGCGTCCGGCGTCTTCTCGTGCAGACGGTGGCCGTCGCCCCGCCCGCGATGACAGAAACAACCGCGGTGATGACCGCAAACGTGATGACCGTAAACGTGACGATCGCAAACGCGATGACTTCTCACGTGATAACGCCTCCCCGTGGCGCACCGTTTCGCGCGCGCCGGGTGACGAGACGCCAGAAAAAGCCGATCACGGCGGTATCAGCGGTAAAAGCTTTATCGACCCGGAAGTGCTGCGTCGTCAGCGTGCGGAAGAGACCCGCGTGTATGGCGAGAACGCCTGCCAGGCGCTGTTCCAGAGTCGTCCTGAGTGTATCGTCCGCGCCTGGTTTATCCAGAGCGTAACCCCTCGCTTTAAAGAAGCGCTGCGCTGGATGGCTGCAAACCGTAAAGCTTACCACGTGGTTGATGATGCCGAACTGACCAAAGCGTCAGGAACCGAGCACCACGGCGGCGTTTGCTTCCTGATCAAAAAACGTAACGGCACAACCGTTCAGCAGTGGGTCAGCCAGGCGGATGCCGATGACTGCGTGCTGGCGCTGGAAGATGTCGGCAACCCGCACAACCTGGGTGCAATGATGCGCAGTTGCGCGCACTTTGGCGTGAAAGGCGTGCTGCTGCAGGATGCTGCGCTGCTGGAATCCGGCGCCGCGATCCGTACTGCCGAAGGCGGAGCCGAGCACGTTCAGCCGATCACCGGCGACAGCGTTCTGGATGCCCTGGAGCAGTTCCGTAAAGCGGGCTATTCCATTGTCACGACGTCGAGCCATGCCGGTACGCCGCTGTTTAAAGCGACACTGCCGCGTAAAATGGTTCTGGTGCTGGGGCAGGAGCGCGATGGTCTGTCTGACGCGGCGCTCTCCAGCGCGGATCTGAGCGTTTCTATCGACGGGACAGGTAATGTGGAAAGTCTGAACGTGTCCGTTGCGACCGGCGTACTGCTGGCCGAATGGTGGCGTCAGAATAAGGCATAAGCCTCTTATGTGCCGGGTCAGCCCCGGCACATTCAAACCTTACTCGCTTTCTGCCGGCAACACAGGCATCCAGTCAATCGGCGTTTCGCCACGTTTTTCCAGCCATTCATTCGCCAGAACAAAATGATTACTGCCAAAGAAGCCGCGATGTGCAGACAGCGGTGACGGATGCGGTGCTTTCAGGACATGATGACGCTGACGGTCGATGATCGCCCCTTTCTTCTGCGCATGCGATCCCCAAAGTAAAAAAACCACCCCTTCACGATGCTCATTGATAAGGCTGATGACTTTATCGGTGAACGTTTCCCAGCCCAGGCTGGCGTGCGAGTGCGCCTGGCCCGCTCTTACGGTGAGCACGGTGTTTAATAACAGCACGCCCTGGCGCGCCCAGCTTTCCAGGTAACCGTGCGTGGGGCGGGTAAACCCGGGCACGGTTCCCTCAAGCTCTTTATACATATTGAGCAGAGAAGGGGGGATAGCTACGCCTGGACGTACGGAAAACGCCAGCCCGTGCGCCTGGCCCGGACCATGGTAAGGATCCTGGCCAAGGATAACGACTTTAACATCGCTCAACTCGGTATAGCGAAACGCGTTGAAAACATCCTTCTGCGGAGGATAAATCGTCTGGCCAGACTGTCGCTCTGCCGCAACGGTACTGAGGGTGTTAATAAAGTAGGGTTTCTGCTTCTCTTCTGCCAGCACATCGTGCCATGTCAACGGGGTGGTCATCTCGCTCTCCTGCGGATCTCATTCTGCGTCTAGCTTAACCGTTATAGTCGCGGGTGCAAAATCAGAGGCGGAAAATAGGCGTAAGTCACTCAATTTGTGTTGAAATTATGCGTTATAAGTTGAATTGGTAAGGTCGTAAAATTGATCTGAAACAATAAAATCAGACCATACTCTTTGTGTGGTTGGTGTTTTTATTGATTTAAATCAATAAATCACCGGAGTGTGAATGATATATATACACACAAGAAACAATGGTTTTACCAATTGGCCGCGCGAGGCCGGCATCAGTTAATGTAGCCTAAGGGAGGCAACACATGATTACAGGTATCCAGATTACTAAAGCTGCAAATGACGATCTGCTCAACTCTTTCTGGCTGCTGGACAGTGAGAAAAACGAAGCGCGCTGTGTCGTCGCGAAAGCAGGTTTTGCTGAAGACGAAATCGTGCCAGTGAGCAAACTGGGCGAGATCGAGTACCGTGAAATCCCAATGGAAGTGAAACCGGAAGTGCGCGTGGAAGGTGGTCAACACCTGAACGTTAACGTGCTGCGCCGCGAAACGCTGATGGACGCGGTTGAGCATCCGGAGAAGTATCCACAGCTGACCATTCGCGTGTCCGGCTATGCTGTGCGTTTTAACTCTCTCACCCCAGAGCAGCAGCGCGACGTTATCGCGCGTACCTTTACTGAAAGCCTGTAATGGCTTCAGGCTGGGTGGAATAAAAAAGCCGGGATTCCCCGGCTTTTTTTTACTCTTCTGTTTTTGGCTCTGTCGTGGCAGAGCTTGGCTTACGGCGCTTACCAATATTTTTGGTATCGCGATGGCGCTGTTTCACGCGCGGCTTCTCTTTTTCTTTCTCTTTTCGCTCAGCACGTTTCGCGAGTGCTTTCTTGGACGGTTTACCCGTCATCTTCTCACTCGGCGCACGTGTGGTCGGGCGGAGCTCGTCGATGACGCGCGCTTTCAGCGGCTCATCAACATATCGGCCAATTTTCTTCAGCAGCAGGTAGTCATGAGCCTCGACCAGTGAAATCGCAATACCTTTGCGACCCGCGCGGCCGGTACGACCAATACGATGCAGATAGGTATCTCCGCTGCGCGGCATATCGAAGTTAATGACGTGGCTGACGTCCGGGATGTCGATCCCGCGTGCGGCAACGTCGGTGGCAACCAGCACGTTAACACGGCCATCGGTCAGGCGCTTAATGCCTTCGGTACGCTTGATCTGCGCCATCTCGCCTTCAAGATAGCAGTTGTTGATGCCGGCATTACGCAGCATTTCAGCCAGCTCGTGTACACGCTCGCGCTTACGCACGAATACGATGGTACGGGTAGCTTCTTCCTGCTTCAGCAGGTGCTTAAGCAACGCCACCTTGTGCTCAAGATTGTCTGCGCGGTAGTACCACTGGTGGATCTTCTTACGCTCGCGTGTGGACGGCGTGGCAGACACTTCAACCGGATCATCCAGCAGACGCTCTGCGAAATCATTAATTGCTTCCCCTTCGAGGGTGGCAGAGAACAGCATCGTCTGGTTACGCCAGCGCGTCTCACCGGCAATGTGCTCGATATCCTGGGCAAAGCCCATGTCCAGCATGCGGTCGGCTTCATCCAGAATAAGCGTTTCAACCGCGCGGCAGTCAAAGTTCTCTTCTTTGATGTACTGCAGCAGACGGCCCGTCGTCGCCACGACGATGTCCTGGTTTTCGCTGAACACTTCGGCGTGGTTCATGTACGCAACGCCGCCAGTGATGGTGGCAATATCCAGATGCGTATTCGCCGCGAGTTCACGCGCGTGATCGGCAACCTGCATAGCCAGTTCGCGCGTAGGCGTCAGGATTAAAATACGCGGCGGGCCAGATTTTTTACGTGGAAAATCGAGCAGATGCTGCAACACAGGCAGCAAATAGGCTGCTGTCTTCCCCGTGCCGGTTGGCGCAGAACCGAGCACATCGCGGCCCTCAAGCGCAGGCGGAATGGCCGCTGCCTGAATGGCGGTCGGGCGTGTAAAGCCTTTGCTCTCAAGGGCATTGAGCAGGCTTTCATCGAGTTCAAGTTCGGAAAAAGTCGTTACAGTCATGTTCTACCTCTGTGTGGGGCGCTGATTATAGACGTTACGGCTGTAATCTTCATCTGTTTGTATGGATATCGCTTTCCGGCCACTTCGCTTTCCCCTATGCTACTCCAGTTTCACTTAGAAGGTTGCCCTGACATGTCTCAACTCAAAGCGCAGCTGCGCCGCGATGGTTTTACGTTTAAACAATTTTTTGTCGCTCACGATCGCTGTGCCATGAAGGTCGGTACAGACGGTATTTTACTGGGAGCGTGGGCGCCTGTCGCAGGCGTTAAGCGTATTCTTGATATCGGTACCGGCAGCGGGCTGGTGGCGTTGATGCTGGCGCAACGTACTGAAGAGCATGTCACCATTGACGCCGTCGAACTGGATGCGCAGGCAGCAGAGCAGGCGGGTGAAAATGTGGCTGAATCCCCGTGGGCGGCCCGGATGAGAGTGGAGTGCGCGGATGTGCTGGCCTGGGCGCCTGAACAGACCGCACGATACGATTTGATCGTCAGTAACCCTCCGTACTACGAGCCCGGCGTTGAGTGCGGTACGCCTGAGCGTGAGCAGGCGCGTTATACCCATTCCCTCGATCATAAAGCCCTGCTCATCAGTGCGGCAGAACTCATCTCTGAAGACGGTTTTTTCTGCGTGGTGCTGCCGGAAAGCACGGGCAACACATTTATTGGTATCGCCCAGGAGATCGGCTGGACGTTACGTCTGCGTACTGATATTTCGGACACGGAAGGTCGGCTGCCGCACCGCGTGCTGCTGGCGCTCTCGCCGAAAGAGGGGGAATGCTTTAATGATCGAATGGTGATCCGTGGGCCAGACCAGCGTTATTCCGAAGATTACACTGCCCTGACCCAGGCGTTTTATCTGTTTATGTAAACCTGCGGGGCGAGTATTGACGGGCCGGACTCCGCAAGCTGATCCGGATAGTCCAGGGTATAGTGCAAGCCGCGGCTCTCTTTGCGCATCATCGCGCAGCGAACGATCAGCTCGGCAACCTGTACCAGGTTACGCAGCTCCAGCAAATTGTTGGAGACACGGAAATTGGCATAGTATTCATCAATTTCCTGCTGCAGCATGGTGATGCGGCGCAACGCGCGTTCAAGACGTTTCGTGGTGCGCACAATTCCGACGTAATCCCACATAAACAGCCGTAGCTCATGCCAGTTATGCTGAATCACGACCAGCTCGTCCGGGTTTTCCACACGGCTTTCATCCCACGCCGGTAAGCGTTCTGTCTCACGGGCATAAGGCATGCGTTTCGTGATGTCTTCTGCGGCAGACCAGCCGTATACCAGACACTCCAGCAGCGAGTTAGAGGCCATACGGTTCGCGCCGTGAAGGCCGGTATAACTCACTTCACCGATAGCATACAGGCCATCCACATCGGTACGACCATGATCGTCAACCATTACGCCACCGCAGGTATAGTGAGCGGCTGGGACAATGGGGACCGGATCGCGGGTTAAATCAATGCCCAGACCGAGCAGTTTTTCGTAAATCATCGGGAAATGCTGACGAATAAATTCCGCAGGCTTGTGGCTGATATCGAGATACATGCAGTCCACGCCAAGACGTTTCATCTCATGGTCAATGGCGCGAGCGACGATATCGCGGGGGGCCAGTTCGCCCCGGTCGTCAAAGTCCGGCATAAAGCGGGTGCCGTCAGGGCGTTTCAGGTAAGCCCCTTCTCCGCGCAGGGCTTCCGTCAGCAGGAAGTTGCGTGCCTGCGGGTGAAACAGGGCGGTCGGGTGAAACTGGTTAAACTCGAGGTTCGCTACGCGACAACCGGCACGCCAGGCCATAGCGATCCCATCTCCGGAGGCAATGTCCGGATTAGTGGTGTACTGATACACCTTGGAAGCCCCCCCCGTCGCCAGCACGACGGCTTTCGCCTGACAGGTTTCCACCTTCTCTTTATTCCGGTTCCAGACCCAGGCCCCCACCACGCGACGCGTGCCGGGCAGGCCAATTTTGTCGGAGATAATCAGGTCAACGGCATTACTTCGTTCAAGCACCCGAATATTAGGATGGTTCAGCGCTTTACTGACCAGCGTGCTCTCTACCTCTTTTCCGGTGGCATCCGCTGCGTGCAGGATGCGGCGGTGGCTATGGCCGCCTTCGCGGGTCAGGTGGTAGCTCTCTTCACCGTTGGGTTGGACCTGCGTATCGAATAACACGCCCTGGTCGATGAGCCACTGAACGCAATGACGGGCATTGCTGGCGACAAACTCTGCGGCGTGCGCATCCACGATCCCGGCCCCGGCGATCAGCGTATCGTCGACGTGGGATGCAATGCTGTCTGTTTCATCAAACACGGCGGCAATGCCACCCTGGGCGTAAAACGTGGAACCTTCACTGATCGGCCCTTTACTCAGAACGATTACGTTCTGGTGCTCGGCCAGGCGCAGCGCCAGAGAGAGCCCGGCAGCGCCGCTGCCGATGATCAATACATCACAATGGAGTTCGGGTGTTGTGTTCATGATTGTTGTTTAATTTACTAAACAGTGTTGAGTCAGAATAGCACCCGTGTGCGATATATCGCACGTTTTTTTTAAAGGTTGTTGCAATGGCTAAACGAGTAAGCCGAGGTAAACGGAGGGTAAATGAGTGAAATTATTTTGCGAAGCAGATCGTTAGCGTCAGATTTTGTGGTGAAATAAAGACTGTGTTGCGTTACTCTTCTGGCGGGAAAAAGATGTTTCTTGTCAGAAAGTGGTGCGTATCGTGAACAGACTTATAATGAGAGAAAATGACCAGTCTGCGGCGCGATGAACAAAAACAAAGGCGTTACGGAACTTATTGAAGAACAGACACTCTAATTCGGTGCTTGCTCAAAGTGCAGTGTTTTTAGAGTGGCGTTTCGCTAACGCGTGGAATTTAGGTTTGGGGAGACATTACCTCGGATGAGCGAGCAGTTAACGGACCAGGTCCTGGTTGAACGGGTCCAGAAGGGAGATCAGAAAGCCTTTAACCTACTGGTGGTGCGCTACCAGCATAAGGTGGCGAGCCTGGTTTCCCGCTATGTACCGTCAGGCGACGTGCCTGATGTGGTGCAAGAGTCTTTTATTAAGGCCTATCGCGCGCTGGATTCTTTCCGGGGAGATAGTGCTTTTTACACCTGGCTGTACCGTATTGCGGTCAATACGGCAAAGAACTATCTGGTCGCTCAGGGCCGTCGTCCGCCATCAAGTGATGTGGACGCTATCGACGCCGAAAACTTCGAAAGTGGCGGCGCACTGAAAGAAATTTCGAACCCTGAGAACTTAATGTTGTCAGAAGAACTGAGACAAATCGTTTTTCGCACGATCGAGTCGCTCCCGGAAGATTTACGCATGGCAATTACGTTACGGGAGCTGGATGGTCTGAGCTATGAAGAGATAGCCGCTATCATGGATTGTCCGGTCGGCACGGTACGTTCACGAATTTTCCGTGCGCGAGAAGCCATTGATAATAAAGTTCAACCGCTTATCAGGCGTTGACGATAGCGGGATACTGGAAAAGGTATTAGGCATGCAGAAAGAAAAACTTTCCGCTTTAATGGATGGTGAAACGGTAGATAATGAGCTGCTCAACGAGCTGTCTCATTCTCCCGAAATGCAAGAGACCTGGGAGAGTTATCATCTCATCCGTGACACCCTTCGCGGTGATACCGGCGAGGTTCTCCATTTCGATATCTCAGCACGCGTCATGGCGGCAATTGAGAATGAGCCTGTTCATCAGACCACTCCGCTGATTCCTGAAGCTCAACCCGCGCCCCACCAGTGGCAGAAAATGCCATTCTGGCAAAAGGTGCGTCCGTGGGCCAGCCAGCTTACCCAAATGGGTGTAGCTGCATGCGTATCGCTTGCAGTTATCGTTGGCGTCCAGCACTATAATGCTCAGTCTGAAACTAATCAGCAGCCAGAAGCGCCAGTGTTTAATACACTGCCGATGATGGGCAAAGCCAGCCCGGTTAGTCTGGGCGTACCGGCTGATGCTTCCGCCAGCGGCGGCCAGCAACAGCAGGTCCAGGAGCAGCGCCGTCGCATTAATGCGATGTTGCAGGATTACGAGTTGCAGCGTCGTCTGCACTCTGAACAGCTTCAGTTTGAGCAGGCGCAAACACAGCAAGCCGCTGTGCAGGTGCCCGGAAACCAAACTTTAGGAACGCAATCGCAGTAATGAAGCAACTTTGGTTCGCCATGTCTCTGATGGCGGGTAGCCTGTTCTTCTCTGCCAACGCCTCGGCTGATGTTTCATCCGGGGCGTTGTTGCAGCAAATGAATCTGGCCAGCCAGTCACTCAATTACGAGTTGGCATTTATCAGCATCAACAAGCAGGGCGTCGAATCGTTACGCTATCGCCATGCCCGTCTTGATAACCAGCCACTCGCCCAGCTTTTACAGATGGATGGTCCGCGACGTGAAGTGGTCCAGCGTGGTAACGAAATCAGTTATTTCGAGCCAGGCCTGGAGCCTTTTACGCTGAATGGCGACTACATCGTTGATTCTCTGCCGTCACTGATTTACACCGACTTTAAACGGCTTGCTCCTTACTACGATTTTATTTCGGTAGGGCGTACACGCATCGCGGACCGGTTATGCGAGGTGATCCGCGTGGTTGCCCGGGACGGAACGCGCTACAGCTATATTGTCTGGATTGACGCGGAAACCAAACTCCCCATGCGTGTAGATCTGCTCGACCGTGACGGTGAAACGCTGGAACAGTTCCGCGTGATCTCCTTCAGCGTGAACAACCAGGTTGGTAACAGCATGCAGAATCTGGCGAAAGCCAGCCTGCCGCCGCTTCTTTCTGTTCCGGCCGGGGATTCCGTGAATTTCAACTGGGTACCGTCCTGGATTCCACAAGGGTTTAGCGAGGTTTCCAGCAGCCGTCGGCAGTTGCCAACAATTGAAACGCCGGTGGAATCGCGTCTCTATTCCGACGGGTTGTTCAGCTTCTCGGTGAATATTAATCGCGCAACGGCAAACAGCGCCGAACAGATGCTGCGCACCGGGCGTCGTACGGTCAGTACCACGGTACGCGATAACGCTGAGATCACCATTGTGGGCGAGCTTCCCCCGCAAACGGCGAAGCGCATTTCCGACAGCATTAAATTCAGGACCGCACAATGATTAAAGAGTGGGCTACGGTTGTCTCGTGGCAGGATGGCATTGCGCTGGTGAGCTGTGATGTAAAAGCCTCATGTAACAGTTGTGCCTCCAGAGCCGGTTGCGGTAGCCGCGTGCTGAATAAGCTCGGGCCGCAAACCTCGCACACGATTTCTGTGCCAAGTGAGCAACCGCTAATGGCAGGGCAGAAGATAGAGCTGGGTATTGCCGAAGGGAGCTTGCTCAGTTCCGCGATGCTGGTTTATCTCTCTCCGCTGGTCGGGCTGTTTATTATGGGCGGCCTGTTCCAGATGCTGTTCGCTACCGATGTGGCCGCCATGTGCGGTGCTGCACTGGGTGGCGTGGGTGGATTTTGGCTTGCCAAAGGTCTCTCTCCGAAGCTCGCGACGCGTGAGGAGTGGCAGCCTGTCATTCTTAGCGTTGGCCTTGCGCCAGACCAGCTTCGCGTTGAAACGCTCTCTTCTGAGGCCCGGTGATCCATCGGGCTTTATCATTTTTTACGTCCTTAAACAGAAAACGTCCTTTCTTCACGCTATACCTGTCTCTAAGTGCATTTCCAGGTAGCGAGGATGTAGTGTAGAATGCTGCGTTTTCGCACTGAAAAACGTCAGGCTAAGAACAGCGGCCTCCAGGAATTCGTAAGGCATAATTATTTAACTATATGAAGAACATACGTAACTTTTCGATCATTGCTCACATTGACCACGGTAAGTCGACGCTGTCTGACCGTATTATCCAGATTTGCGGTGGCCTGTCTGATCGTGAAATGGAAGCCCAGGTTCTGGACTCCATGGACCTGGAACGCGAACGCGGTATTACCATTAAAGCGCAGAGCGTCACGCTGGATTACAAAGCGGCTGATGGCGAAACCTATCAGCTGAACTTTATCGACACCCCAGGCCACGTTGACTTCTCCTATGAGGTTTCACGCTCGCTGGCGGCTTGTGAAGGCGCGCTGCTGGTGGTCGACGCCGGGCAGGGCGTAGAAGCCCAGACCCTGGCAAACTGCTACACCGCGATGGAAATGGATCTCGAAGTTGTGCCGGTTCTGAACAAGATCGACCTGCCAGCCGCCGATCCTGAGCGCGTAGCGGAAGAGATTGAAGATATTGTCGGCATTGACGCGACCGACGCTGTGCGCTGCTCGGCGAAAACCGGTGTCGGCGTGACCGACGTGCTGGAACGCCTGGTGCGTGATATTCCGGCCCCGGAAGGCGATCCGGATGCTCCATTGCAGGCGCTGATTATCGACTCCTGGTTTGATAACTATCTGGGCGTTGTCTCCCTGGTGCGTATTAAAAACGGCACCCTGCGTAAAGGCGACAAAATCAAGGTCATGAGTACCGGACAGGTCTACAACGCCGACCGTCTGGGTATTTTCACGCCAAAACAGGTCGATCGTACCGAGCTGACATGCGGCGAAGTAGGCTGGCTGGTCTGCGCCATCAAAGACATCCTCGGCGCGCCAGTGGGCGATACCCTGACCGGTGCACGTAACCCGGCAGAAAAAGCGCTGCCAGGCTTTAAAAAGGTCAAACCGCAGGTTTACGCGGGCTTGTTCCCGGTCAGCTCTGACGACTACGAAAACTTCCGTGATGCGCTCGGCAAACTGAGCCTGAACGATGCCTCCCTGTTCTACGAGCCAGAAAGCTCAACGGCGCTGGGCTTCGGTTTCCGCTGCGGCTTCCTCGGTCTGCTGCACATGGAGATCATTCAGGAGCGTCTGGAGCGTGAATACGATCTGGATCTGATCACCACAGCACCGACGGTAGTGTATGAAGTTGAAACCACGTCGAAAGAGGTGATCTACGTCGACAGCCCGTCCAAGCTTCCGCCGCTGAACAACATTCATGAGCTGCGTGAGCCAATTGCAGAGTGTCATATGCTGTTGCCGCAGGAGTACCTGGGTAACGTCATTACGCTGTGCGTTGAGAAGCGTGGCGTGCAGACCAACATGGTTTACCACGGTAACCAGGTGGCGCTGACCTATGAAATCCCGATGGCGGAAGTGGTTCTCGATTTCTTCGACCGTCTGAAGTCGACCTCCCGTGGCTATGCGTCGCTGGATTACAACTTCAAGCGTTTCCAGGCCTCCAACATGGTACGTGTGGACGTGCTGATCAACGGTGAGCGTGTGGATGCGCTGGCGCTGATCACTCACAACGACAATGCGCCATACCGTGGTCGCGAGCTGGTTGAGAAGATGAAAGATCTGATCCCTCGCCAGCAGTTTGATATCGCGATCCAGGCGGCCATCGGCAACCACATCATCGCGCGTTCTACCGTGAAACAGCTGCGTAAAAACGTTCTGGCGAAATGTTATGGCGGTGACGTCAGCCGTAAGAAAAAGCTGCTCCAGAAGCAGAAAGAAGGTAAGAAGCGTATGAAGCAGGTCGGTAACGTCGAGCTGCCGCAGGAAGCATTCCTTGCCATCCTTCATGTTGGTAAAGACGGCAAATAACCCTAAGGAGTTGGCATGGCGAACATGTTTGCCCTGATCCTGGTCATTGCTACCCTGGTGACAGGTCTGTTGTGGTGTCTGGATAAGTTTATCTTCGCCCCAAAACGTCGCGAACGTCAGGCTGCCGCGCAGGCAGCCACTGGCGACGGGATTGACGCGAAAACCCTGAAAAAAGTTGGCCCGAAACCGGGCTGGCTGGAAACAGGCGCCTCGGTCTTTCCGGTTCTGGCGATTGTGCTGGTGGTACGTTCGTTTATTTACGAGCCGTTCCAGATCCCATCCGGTTCCATGATGCCAACGCTGCTGATTGGTGATTTTATTCTGGTAGAGAAGTTTGCCTACGGCATTAAAGATCCTATCTACCAGAAAACGCTGATCGAAACCGGTCATCCGAAACGCGGCGACATCGTGGTGTTCAAATATCCGGAAGATCCGCGCCTGGACTACATCAAGCGCGCGGTAGGTCTGCCGGGTGATAAAGTGACCTACGATCCGGTTGCGAAGGAAGTCACCGTTCAGCCAGGCTGCAGCTCCGGTACCGCCTGTGAAAATGCGCTGCCAATCACCTACTCCAACGTTGAGCCAAGCGATTTTGTGCAGACTTTTGCCCGTCGTAACGGCGGTGAAGCGACCAGCGGGTTCTTCCAGGTCCCGAAAGGCGAAACCAAAGAGGACGGTATCCGTCTGGTTGAACGCAAAGAGACGCTGGGGGATGTGACTCATCGCATCCTCACTGTGCCGATCGCGCAGGATCAGCTGGGTATGTATTACAAACAGCCGGGCCAGCAGCTGGCGAGCTGGATCGTACCGCCTGGACATTACTTCATGATGGGTGATAACCGCGATAACTCTGCGGACAGCCGTTACTGGGGCTTTGTGCCGGAAGCGAATCTGGTTGGTAAAGCAACCGCGATCTGGATGAGTTTTGAGAAGCAGGAAGGCGAATGGCCGACCGGCGTACGCCTGAATCGTATTGGCGGAATCCATTAATTCGCATTAAAAGAACACGTAGCCGCGTTATTTCGCGGCTACGTGAATTATTTCCACGATAAATCTCTTCGAACTAACGACATCCCCTGTCGTTGTGTATAGAATATTCCCCCGAAGTTTAAGGTTGGCCCTGCAAGGGTGCCACGGCACACGAAACCGCGTTGGTTTTCTCAGGTCGGTTTCGTGTGCTGCATTTTTGACGCATTCATTTATTGGTATCGCATGAACCCCATCGTAATTAATCGGCTTCAACGGAAGCTGGGCTACACTTTTCATCATCAGGAGTTGTTGCAACAGGCATTAACCCACCGCAGTGCCAGCAGCAAACATAATGAGCGTCTCGAGTTTTTAGGCGACTCTATTTTAAGTTTCGTGATTGCGAATGCGCTTTATCATCGTTTCCCGCGCGTGGATGAAGGTGATATGAGCCGCATGCGTGCCACGCTGGTTCGGGGTAATACCCTTGCGGAAATCGCGCGTGAATTTGAACTGGGCGAATGTCTGCGTCTTGGGCCGGGTGAACTGAAAAGCGGCGGCTTCCGTCGTGAATCTATTCTTGCCGATACGGTCGAAGCATTAATTGGTGGTGTGTTCCTGGACAGCGATATCCAGACCGTAGAAAAGCTGATCCTCAACTGGTATCAGACCCGCCTGGACGAAATCAGCCCGGGCGATAAACAAAAAGATCCGAAAACGCGTCTGCAGGAATATTTGCAGGGTCGTCATCTGCCGCTGCCATCGTATCTGGTGGTGCAGGTTCGTGGCGAAGCGCACGATCAGGAATTTACCATCCATTGCCAGGTCAGTGGCCTGAGTGAACCGGTGGTGGGCACAGGTTCAAGCCGCCGTAAGGCTGAACAGGCTGCCGCCGAACAGGCGTTAAAAATGCTGGAGCTGGAATGAGCATCGATAAAACCTATTGCGGATTTATTGCCATCGTCGGACGTCCGAATGTTGGCAAATCCACCCTGTTAAATAATCTGCTCGGGCAGAAAATTTCCATTACCTCGCGTAAGGCGCAGACCACGCGTCACCGCATCGTGGGCATCCATACGGAAGGCGCGTATCAGGCGATCTACGTCGATACCCCTGGCCTGCATATGGAAGAGAAGCGTGCCATCAACCGTCTGATGAACAAGGCGGCGAGCAGCTCCATTGGCGACGTAGAGCTGGTGATTTTCGTTGTTGAAGGCACCCGCTGGACGCCGGACGACGAGATGGTGCTGAACAAGCTGCGTGACGGCAAAACGCCGGTCATCCTCGCGGTCAACAAAGTTGACAACGTGCAGGAAAAGGCCGACCTGCTGCCGCATCTGCAGTGGCTGGGCAGCCAGATGAACTTCCTCGACATCGTTCCGCTGTCCGCTGAGACCGGCCTGAACGTGGATACCATCGCGGGTATCGTGCGTAAGCACCTGCCGGAAGCGATTCACCACTTCCCGGAAGACTACATCACCGATCGTTCTCAGCGCTTTATGGCGTCTGAAATCATCCGTGAAAAGCTGATGCGTTTCCTGGGCGCTGAACTGCCGTACTCTGTGACGGTGGAGATCGAGCGTTTCCAGAGCAACGAGCGTGGCGGCTACGACATCAATGGCCTGATCCTCGTTGAGCGTGAAGGGCAGAAGAAGATGGTGATCGGCAACAAAGGCGCCAAGATCAAAACCATCGGTATTGAAGCCCGTAAAGACATGCAGGAGATGTTCGAAGCGCCGGTTCACCTCGAACTGTGGGTGAAAGTGAAATCTGGCTGGGCCGATGATGAGCGTGCTCTGCGCAGCCTCGGTTACGGCGAAGACCAGTAACCTAAGACGACGAGCATATGGATGGATGGCAGCGTGCCTTTGTCCTTCATAGTCGTCCCTGGAGCGAAACCAGCCTTATGCTGGACGTCTTCACGGAAGAGTCGGGTCGTGTGCGCCTTGTTGCCAAAGGCGCACGTTCGAAACGTTCTAATCTGAAAGGCGCCTTACAGCCTTTCACGCCGCTGCTGGTTCGCTTTGGCGGGCGTGGGGAAGTGAAAACCCTGCGCAGTGCCGAAGCCGTCTCCCTGGCGCTCCCCCTTTCCGGCATCACACTCTATAGCGGTCTGTACGTCAATGAACTCATCTCTCGGGTTCTGGAACATGAGACGCGCTTCTCTGAACTGTTTTTCGATTATCTGCACTGTATCCAGGCCCTGGCTGGCGCAACCGGCTCGCCTGAACCCGCCCTGCGTCGTTTTGAGCTGGCCCTGCTGGGCCACCTGGGCTACGGTGTTGATTTTCTTCATTGCGCGGGCAGTGGGGAAGAGGTTGATGAGACGATGACCTATCGCTATCGCGAAGAAAAAGGGTTTATCGCCAGCGTCGTGATTGATAACAATACCTTTACCGGACGCCAGCTCCGGGCGCTGTATGAGCGTGAGTTTCCCGACCAGGACACCCTGCGCGCAGCAAAACGCTTTACCCGGATTGCGCTCAAGCCGTATCTTGGCGGCAAGCCCTTAAAGAGCCGCGAATTATTCAGGCAGTTTATGCCGAAACGTTAGACCACAGAATCGAAAAGAAAACCGAGGATTGTCATGGCTGAATTACTGTTAGGCGTCAACATTGATCACATCGCCACACTGCGTAATGCGCGCGGCACGGCGTATCCCGATCCGGTTCAGGCGGCGTTTATCGCTGAACAGGCTGGCGCCGACGGCATTACCGTTCACCTGCGTGAAGATCGCCGCCATATTACTGACCGCGACGTGCGCATCCTGCGTCAGACGCTGGATACCCGCATGAATCTGGAGATGGCGGTCACCGAAGAGATGCTGACCATTGCCTGCGAAACCCAGCCGCATTTCTGCTGCCTGGTGCCTGAAAAGCGTCAGGAAGTGACGACCGAAGGCGGTCTGGATGTTGCCGGCCAGCTCGATAAAATGCGCGATGCCTGCAAACGCCTGGCGGATGCCGGTATCCTGGTGTCTCTCTTTATTGACGCCGATTTCACCCAGATTAAAGCGGCGGCCGACGTGGGTGCGCCGTATATCGAAATTCACACTGGCTGCTACGCTGATGCCAAAAACGATGAAGAGCAGGCTAAAGAGCTGGAGCGTATCGCAAAAGCCGCGACTTACGCCGCGAGCCTGGGGCTGAAGGTTAACGCCGGACACGGTCTGACCTACCACAACGTGAAAGCCATTGCCGCCCTGCCTGAAATGCATGAGCTGAATATCGGCCATGCGATCATTGGCCGTGCGGTGATGAGCGGCCTGAAAGAGGCGGTCTCAGAAATGAAACGCCTGATGCTGGAAGCGCGTCAGTAATGGCCATTCTGGGCTTAGGCACCGATATCGTTGAAATAGCCCGCATTGAAGCGGTGATCGCCCGTAGTGGCGATCGCCTCGCAAGACGCGTGCTGAGCGATAACGAATGGGCTATCTGGGAAGCGCATCAGCAGCCGGTGCGTTTTCTGGCGAAGCGCTTTGCGGTCAAAGAGGCCGCCGCTAAAGCCTTCGGAACCGGCATTCGTAATGGTCTGGCGTTTAACCAGTTTGAAGTGTTTAACGATGAGCTGGGTAAGCCACGCCTGCGTTTATGGGGCGAGGCGCAAAAGCTGGCAGAAAGGCTGGGCGTGAATCACATGCACGTGACGCTTGCCGATGAACGGCACTATGCCTGCGCGACGGTGATTATTGAAAGCTAGAGTTTGTCCGCATGGTGCATCAGAACAAACTTATCCCATAACTGCTCTTCGCTCTCAACGTGTGCCGGATCCTTCAGGATGGTATTCGGGATCGGGCACACTTTCTGACAGGTCGGCGTTTCATAGTGGCCGACGCACTCCGTGCAGCGGTCGCTGTTAATCTCATAAATGCTGTCGCCCATCGAAATGGCCTGGTTCGGACACTCCGGTTCGCACATATCGCAATTGATGCATTTTTTGGTAATTAACAGCGCCATCAGGAAATTCTCAGAAACAACACAAACTGGGCGGGCATTATACGCGTCAAACCAGTTTCTTTACCAGTTCTTCACTGTGACGAATACGATCTGGCGCATGCTCCAGATCCTGTTGCACCAGCGCCATAAACAGCAGGTCGGTCAACATCATTTGCGCACTCGTCGAGGAGATCGCGGCGCTGCGCGTGGCCTGCTCTTCTGCAATGGTATATAAACAGCGCGTAGCCCGTTGCTGCAGGGCATTTGGCGTAAAACCGGTAATCGCCAGAATTTTACCGCCGACGCGCAGGGCTTCATCGGTGGCCATATTGATTTCACGGCGCTCGCCGGAATAGGAGATCGCCAGCAGCAGATCGTCAGGATCCATCGCCTGTACGGTCGCCAGCAGGGCGTGCATATCCTGCTCGACGATGGCGTTAAGCCCAATTTTTGTCAGCTTCCAGCCAAAGTTACGCGCCACCAGTCCGGACGCGCCGATGCCGGTCAGAATGATACGCCGTGCGCCACGCAGCATCGCCACGCTCTCCAGCAACTTCTCTTCCGTATTCACGTCAAGTGTCGCATGCATCGCTGCGACGTTCTCCTTGATCAGCTTTTCGCCCACCAGCCGCATCGGATCATCACCGCGGATCTGATTATGCACCGGCATAGACTGCGGGTTGGGGTTGCTTGCCAGCGCTTCACTGATCGCCAGTTTGAGGGCAGGGAACCCCTTAAAACCAATCTTCTGGGCAAATTTCACCACGCTCGACTGGCTCACCCCGGCTTCGCCCGCCAGCTGCTGCGAGCTGAGATGGCGCGCGCGATCGGGTTGAGAAAGCAGAAAATCCGCCAGCTTTTTGTCGCTTTGAGCAAAGCCTGCATAACGCTGGCGAATGCGAATTAAACAGTTCATAGGTTCTCCTGGCGGAAATGTGATGGTCTGCGCAAATACGAATAGTGCTCGCCTGAATGAATTTTATATTCCATTATAGTGAGATTATTATGAATTAAAAATTCTAGAGGTGCAAAAATGAATCTGGGCTCACTTGTTTCAGAAACCCGTAACCCGCAAACCATGGATCTGGATGCTCTTTCCACGCTGGAGCTGGTTAACCGCTTTAATCAACAGGATACGCTGGTCGCGCAGGCAGTGAAAGAGACATTGCCTGAGGTGGCGAAAGCGGTCGATGCGGCGGCGGAAGCCCTCAAGGCCGGTGGACGCATTATTTACATGGGCGCGGGGACCAGCGGACGTCTTGGGGTGCTGGATGCCTCTGAGTGTCCACCGACCTTTGGGGTGCCGCACGGCCTGGTGGTCGGGTTGATCGCCGGGGGACCTGGTGCGCTGCTGAAAGCCGTTGAAGGGGCGGAAGATAATAAACAGTTGGGGGAGGATGATCTGAAGGCGCTGAACCTGACAGCGCAGGATCTGGTGGTCGGGCTGGCGGCCTCCGGGCGCACGCCATACGTCATTGGCGGTCTGGAGTACGCTAACCAGACTGGCTGCACGACGGTGGCCATCTCCTGTAATCCGGGCTCACCGATTGCCCAGGTGGCGGCTATCGCCATCTCGCCGGTGGTTGGGCCGGAAGCGCTCACCGGATCCACACGCCTGAAATCAGGTACCGCGCAAAAGCTGGTGCTCAATATGATCTCCACCGGCGCGATGGTGAAATTTGGCAAGGTGTATCAGAACCTGATGGTGGATATGCAGGCCACCAACGTCAAGCTGGTGGACAGAGCCTGTCGCATGGTGATGGAAGCGACGGGCGCCAGCCGTGAAGAAGCTGAAGCGGTCCTCAAACAGACCGATCATGACGTTAAACCGGCCATTCTGATGATCTTAAGCGGGCTGGATGCGGCGGCGGCGAGAGCCAGACTCGACGCGCATCATGGCTTCTTACGGGCGGCATTAGAAAACTAACAGAGGCGTGTATGGACAAAACAGCAGCGCTCGCCAGCGATATCCTGCAGGGTATTGGTGGGGAACAAAATATTCAGCGTCTCGAAAACTGCATGACGCGCGTGCGCGTCGAGGTGCATAACGACGACCAGCTTGATGTGCCGCGTCTGAAGCAACTCTCCGGCGTCAGCGGCTACGTAAAACAGGGTGAGCAGCATCAGCTTATCGTCGGGCCGGGAAAAGCGGCGCAGGTTGTTGATGCCATGCGTGCGCTGATGGGCGGTGGGGCGAGCGTGTCGATGGACGATGCTGAACGCACCAGAGCGCAGGCAAAGGCCAAATACAAAGCCCCCATGAGCGATGCGCTGCGACAGCTGGCAAACGTCTTTATTCCGCTGATCCCGGCGTTTATTGCCTCGGGCCTGATCACCGGGATCATCAATATCCTCAAGCGACCGGATATTGTGGGGGATTTCGCCACGCAGTATCCAAACCTGTTGGGGATTCTTGGGATCTTCGGCAGCGCGGTGTTTGCCATCATGAACATTCTGGTCGGGGTCAATACCGCGAAGGTGTTTGGCGGCTCGCTGGCCATGGGTGGGGTGATGGCGGGGATCTTGTCCAGCCCGCAGTTGGCGCAGATAACCCTGTTCGGTGAGGCGCTGCAGCCGGGGCGCGGCGGGGTGATTGCGGTGCTGCTGGTGGTCATCCTGATGTGCTGGATCGAGAAAAGGCTGCGCGCGATTTTGCCCGGCTCGATTGAGCTTATCCTCAACCCACTGCTGACCACGCTCATTACCGGTAGCGTCGCGGTAGTGGCTCTCCAGCCGTTAGGCGGGTGGATCTCTGAGGCCATCGCCCACGGCGCGTCGCTGGCGATTGACCGTGGCGGCCTGTTAGTGGGGGCGGTGCTGTCAGGTACCTTCCTGCCGCTGGTACTGACTGGCCTGCATCAGGGGCTGGTACCGATCCACGTCGAGCTGGTTCAGGCGCACGGCTATAACGCGCTGCTGCCTATTCTGTCGATGGCGGGGGTAGGGCAGGTCGGCGCGGCGATTGCCGTACTGATGAAAACCCGCAATGCACGTCTGAAAAAAGTGATTAAGGGCGCTCTTCCGGTCGGACTGCTCGGTATTGGCGAACCGCTGATTTTTGGCGTCACGCTGCCGCTGGGTAAACCGTTCCTTGCTGCATGTCTGGGCGGTGCGGTAGGCGGGGCGCTGATCAGCTACTGGAAAGTCGCCACCGTGATCACCTTTGGACTCTCCGGTTTACCGCTGGCGTTAACCATCGTCACCGGAAAAGTCATGCTCTATCTGTTAGGCTATTTAGTAGCAGTGATCGCCGGGTTCCTGTTTACCTGGCTGTTAGGCTTCAACGACCCAGAGGAGTAAGGTTTGGCAAAGCACGCGCGTCGCATTGTCTTTTTTGACCTGGATGGAACGCTGCATCAGCAGGATATGTTTGGCACGTTTATGCGTTACCTGCTGCGGCGTCAGCCTTTGAATGCGCTGCTCGTATTACCGCTCTTACCGGTGATCGGTATCGCGCTGCTGGTGAAAGGTCGTGCAGCGCGATGGCCGATGAGCCTGCTGCTCTGGGGATGTACGTTTGGCCACAGCGAAGCGCGGCTCAAACAGCTTGAGCAGGATTTTGCCCACTGGTTTCGCGGTCATGTCGCCGCGTTTCCTGTCGTACAGGCGCGCCTCACCGGTTACCTCGATGCCAACGATGCCGACATCTGGCTGATTACAGGCTCCCCGCAGACGCTGGTGGAGCAGGTCTATTTTGATACCCCCTGGCTTCCCCGCGTCAACCTTATCGCCACGCAAATAGCGCGGGGTTACGGCGGCTGGGTGCTGACCATGCGCTGTCTGGGGCATGAAAAAGTGGTGCAACTGGAGAAACGCATCGGTACGCCGCTGCGCCTGTACAGCGGCTACAGCGACAGCAAACAGGACAACCCGCTGCTCTATTTCTGCCAGCATCGCTGGCGCGTCACTCCTGCGGGCGAACTTCAGCAACTCGAATAGTCTTATCCATAAGGGGTGTGTATAATGCCGCCCGCTTTTCGAGTGGAGTATCAACCGTTGCCAAACCCTGAATACAGTCATGAATACTGGATGCGCCACGCGCTTACGCTCGCGCAGCGTGCCTGGGACGAAGGCGAAGTGCCCGTGGGCGCCGTGCTGGTTCACAACAATCAGGTGATTGGCGAAGGGTGGAACCGCCCGATTGGACGCCACGATCCGACCGCCCATGCCGAAATCATGGCGCTTCGCCAGGGCGGTCTGGTGCTGCAAAACTATCGTCTGCTTGATACCATGCTGTATGTCACGCTTGAACCGTGCGTGATGTGTTCCGGTGCGATGGTGCACAGCCGGATCGGTACCCTGGTCTTTGGCGCGCGGGATGAAAAAACCGGTGCAGCCGGTTCACTGATGGACGTGCTGGGTCATCCTGGAATGAACCACCAGGTGAAGACTATCGGTGGGGTACTTGCACCAGCGTGTTCGGCGCTATTAAGCGATTTCTTTCGAATGCGCCGTCAGCAGAAAAAGCAACAAAAGGCAGAATTGAAGCGCTCGGACGATTAAGCTCGTCCGGTGCCACGACCGGATAACTTTCTGCCAGCTGTTTTGCCTCTGTTGCCTCTTTCTCTTTCTCCAGCAGATATCCGACCAGGCTAATCTGATATTTACGGATATTTTCCACGTAGGCGTACGCTTCATGGCCGCGCGCGTAGCCGTATGTCAGCTTGTTATACCAGGGCTTCTGGCTCAGCAGCGGCAGGCGCTGTTTTACGTCTGACCAGCTGTCGGGGTTACCTTTGGTTTTCGCCGTCAACGTGCGTGCATCCAGCATATGCGCGTAGCCCATATTGTAAGCCGCCAGCGCAAACCAGATCCGCTCTTCTTCCGGCACCGTTTCCGGTACTTTAGCCATCATATCCTGCAGGTAGCGCGCGCCGCCGCTGATGCTCTGCTCGGCATCGGTACGGTCATTCACCCCCAGGCTCAGCGCGGTATTTTTGGTTAACATCATCAAACCACGTACGCCAGTCGGAGACGTGGCCTGGGTATCCCAGTGGGATTCCTGATACGAAATAGCCGCCAGCAGTTTCCAGTCAATTTCCTGGGCGTATTTTTCGAACAGCGGCTGCAGGTCCGGCAGGACGCTGTCTACCGCTCGCAGGAAACTGCGGGTGTCAACGTAGTCAAAGTCATCACCATGGCCGAGGTACTTCTCTTCGAGACGCGCCAGGGTACCGTCTTCATTGATGGTGTTGAAGAAATCGAGCATCGCGGCAGAGAGGGTCTGGTCGTTGTCGAGCTGGGTAAACCAGGTGACCGGCTGTTCGTCGGTGACGTCCAGCGCCACGGCGATTTCAGGATGCACGCGCTGGAAAAGGCTGATCGCGACCGAATCGGCGATGGTGTACGGCACTTTCTGATCTTTAACCTGTTCCAGCAGCTCCGTCGTGCCGAGTTTCGCCTCCACCGTCCAGCTCAGGTCCGGGTATTTCTTCTCCTTGAGTTCGCGCAGATCGTCAATCACCACATGGCCCGGGGCAATCGTCAGCTGTCGATCGTTAATCGACGCCAGCGAGCGCGGACGCTGGCTCCCGACACGATAGACAAGCTGTTGCGAAACGGAGTAGTAGGTCGGGCCCGGCTGATAGTTTTTGCTGCGCTCGCTGTTATACACCAGCCCGGCGGCGAGGATGTCGGCATCGTCGTTGTCGAGGTCATCAAACAGCTGGTTGATATTCTGACGGACGGTAATTTTAAGCTTCACGCCAAGATAATCGGCGAACTGTTGCGCCAGTTCGTAATCCAGACCAATGATTTTGCCGTTGATGTCGCTGTAAATCAGCGGAGAGTTGAGGGTACTGACGCGGAGTTCTCCCCGCTCCTGAATGGCGGCGATACGGTTTTCGGCTTTACCGAACCAGGGGATGGAAGGCCAGAGGGCCACTGCCAGCAGCAACGTCACAATGCCGATGAGCAGATAATTAATCTTTAATTTTTTCAATTAGTTAATTCTCTGCGACGCCGGTTGCCTCAGTCTGCTGTAGCCATGTTAACAATAAGGTTTGCCATTGAATGAGCGGCATTTTGCGTAAACTTGCGCCACTTGGCAACCAATTAGAGAGACAGGTCACAACTATTGTTAAAAGGCGACGTCGATTTTATTTCGACGCAAACGGTTTCGTCGGCGCTCAGGATTCTCTATAATGACGCCCGTTTTCCCCCCTTGCGCACACTGTAAGCGCCCCGGCGCTTCGAAGACGAGAGACTTATGATGGAAATTCTGCGTGGTTCGCCTGCACTGTCTGCCTTCCGTATTAACAAACTGCTGGCACGTTTTCAGGCGGCCGACCTTCCGGTAAGCAATATTTACGCTGAGTATGTCCATTTTGCTGACCTGAATGCCCCCCTGAATGCAGAGGAGCGCGTACAGCTGGAACGCCTGCTCAAGTATGGCCCAAGCCTGAGCAGCCATACGCCAACCGGCAAACTGATCCTTGCGACGCCTCGTCCGGGCACCATCTCCCCCTGGTCTTCCAAAGCCACCGATATCGCCTACAACTGTGGTCTGAGCCAGATTAACCGTCTGGAACGCGGCGTGGCGTACTATGTGGAAGCGTCAACCCTGAGCGACGCACAGTGGCAGGCGGTTGCGGCTGAACTGCACGATCGCATGATGGAGAGCGTGTTTGCCTCTCTCGATGACGCGCAGAAGCTCTTCTCCCACCATCAGCCTGCGCCGGTACAGAGCGTTGACCTGCTGGGGCAGGGCCGTCAGGCGCTGATTGACGCCAACCTGCGTCTCGGCCTGGCACTGGCAGAAGATGAAATCGACTACCTGCAGGATGCGTTTGTTAAGCTCAACCGCAACCCGAATGACATCGAACTCTACATGTTCGCGCAGGCGAACTCTGAGCACTGCCGCCATAAGATTTTCAATGCCGACTGGATTATCGACGGCGAACAGCAGCCGAAGTCGCTGTTCAAAATGATTAAAAACACCATGGAGAAAACCCCTGACCACGTGCTGTCTGCCTACAAAGACAACGCCGCGGTGATGGAAGGTTCTGAGGTGGGCCGCTTCTTCGCCGATCGCGAAGCAGGGCGCTATGACTTCCATCAGGAGCCTGCGCATATCCTGATGAAAGTGGAAACCCATAACCACCCGACGGCGATCTCCCCGTGGCCGGGGGCGGCGACCGGTTCCGGCGGTGAAATTCGTGATGAAGGGGCGACCGGTCGCGGTGCTAAACCAAAAGCGGGCCTGGTCGGTTTCTCCGTTTCCAACCTCCGTATTCCGGGCTTCGAGCAGCCGTGGGAAGAAGATTTCGGCAAGCCGGAGCGCATCGTTACCGCGCTGGATATCATGACCGACGGCCCTCTGGGCGGTGCGGCGTTTAACAACGAATTTGGTCGTCCGGCCCTGAACGGTTACTTCCGTACCTATGAAGAGAAAGTGGAGAGCCACAACGGCGAAGAGCTGCGTGGCTACCATAAACCGATCATGCTGGCGGGCGGGATCGGCAACATTCGTGCCGATCACGTGCAGAAAGGCGAGATCGTCGTTGGCGCGAAGCTGATCGTACTCGGTGGCCCGGCGATGAACATCGGCCTGGGTGGCGGTGCGGCGTCTTCGATGACCTCCGGTCAGTCTGACGCGGATCTCGACTTTGCGTCCGTTCAGCGCGACAACCCGGAAATGGAGCGCCGCTGTCAGGAAGTGATCGACCGCTGCTGGCAGCTGGGCGACGCGAACCCGATCCTCTTTATTCATGACGTTGGCGCAGGCGGTCTCTCTAACGCCATGCCGGAGCTGGTCAGCGACGGCGGTCGTGGCGGTCGTTTCAACCTGCGCGATATCCTGAGCGACGAGCCGGGGATGAGCCCGCTGGAAATCTGGTGTAACGAATCTCAGGAACGTTATGTTCTGGCGGTTGCCGCAGATCAGCTGCCACTGTTTGACGAGCTGTGCCGCCGCGAGCGTGCGCCGTATGCCGTCATCGGTGAAGCAACCGAAGAGAAGCACCTGACCCTGAGCGACACCCATTTCGACAACCAGCCAATCGATCTGCCGCTGGATGTGCTGCTCGGTAAAACACCGAAGATGACCCGTGACGTGCAGACCCGTAAAGCGGCGGGCAAAGCGCTGGATCGTCAGGGCATCACCGTGGCGGAAGCGGTTAATCGCGTCCTGCACCTGCCGGCTGTCGCTGAGAAAACCTTCCTGGTGACCATCGGCGACCGTACCGTGACCGGTATGGTCTCACGCGATCAGATGGTGGGTCCGTGGCAGATCCCGGTGGCGAACTGCGCCGTAACCACCGCGAGCCTCGACAGCTACTACGGTGAAGCGATGGCGCTGGGCGAACGTACGCCGGTAGCGCTGCTGGACTTCGCCGCCTCTGCCCGTCTGGCCGTTGGTGAAGCCCTGACTAACATTGCCGCGACCCAGATTGGCGATATCAAACGCATTAAACTGTCCGCAAACTGGATGGCCGCAGCCGGTCACCCGGGTGAAGACGCGGGCCTGTATGAAGCCGTAAAAGCGGTGGGTGAAGAGCTCTGTCCTGCGCTGGGGCTGACCATTCCGGTGGGTAAAGACTCCATGTCGATGAAGACCCGCTGGCAGGAAGGCAACGAGCAGCGCGAGATCACCTCTCCGCTGTCGCTCATCATCTCCGCGTTTGCGCGCGTGGAAGACGTGCGTCATACCGTGACGCCACAGCTCCTGACCGAAGACAACGCCCTGCTGCTGATTGACCTGGGTAAAGGGCATAACGCGCTGGGTGCCACCGCGCTGGCGCAGGTTTACCGTCAGCTGGGCGATAAACCTGCCGACGTGCGCGATGTGGCGCAGTTGAAAGGTTTCTATGATGCCATCCAGGCGCTGGTGGCACAGCGCAAGCTGCTGGCCTACCACGACCGTTCCGATGGCGGCCTGCTGGTCACCCTGGCCGAAATGGCCTTCACCGGTCACTGTGGCGTTGAAGCGAACATCGCAACGCTGGGCGAAGATCATCTGGCGGCGCTGTTCAACGAAGAGCTGGGTGCTGTGATTCAGGTGCGTGCGGCAGATCGCGACGCCGTCGAAGCCCTCCTTGCGCAGCACGGCCTGGCAGACTGCGTGCACTATCTCGGTAAAGCCGTTCAGGGCGACCGCTTCATCATTGAAGCAGACGGTCACGCCGTGTTCAGCGAGAGCCGCACCACGCTGCGTATGTGGTGGGCGGAAACCACCTGGCAGATGCAGCGCCTGCGTGATAACCCGGAGTGCGCCGATCAGGAGCATAACGCGAAGGCCAACGATCAGGATCCAGGCCTGAACGTGAAGCTCTCCTTCGACATCAATGAAGACATCGCTGCGCCGTACATTGCGACGGGGGCGCGTCCAAAAGTGGCCGTGCTGCGCGAACAGGGCGTTAACTCCCACGTTGAGATGGCCGCTGCCTTCCACCGTGCGGGCTTTGATGCTATCGACGTTCATATGAGCGACCTGCTGGCGGGCCGCACCGGCCTGGCAGATTTCCAGGCGCTGGTGGCGTGTGGCGGCTTCTCTTACGGCGACGTGCTGGGCGCGGGTGAGGGCTGGGCGAAGTCTATTCTCTTCAACAGCCGCGTGCGTGACGAGTTCGAAACCTTCTTCCACCGTCCGCAAACCCTGGCGCTGGGCGTGTGTAATGGCTGCCAGATGATGTCTAACCTGCGTGAGCTGATCCCGGGAAGTGAAGCCTGGCCGCGCTTTGTGCGTAACCAGTCTGACCGCTTCGAAGCGCGCTTCAGCCTGGTTGAAGTGACCCAGAGCCCGTCTCTGCTGCTGCAGGGGATGGTCGGTTCGCAGATGCCAATCGCCGTTTCCCACGGTGAAGGTCAGGTCGAAGTGCGTGATGCCGCGCATCTGGCCCAGCTTGAAAGCAAAGGCCTGGTGGCGCTGCGCTTTGTCGATAACTTCGGCAAGGTCACGGAAACCTACCCGGCTAACCCGAACGGTTCCGTCAACGGCATTACGGCTGTGACCAGCGAGAGCGGCCGTGCAACCATCATGATGCCGCACCCGGAGCGCGTGTTCCGTACCGTGAGCAACTCCTGGCACCCGGAAAACTGGGGCGAGGACAGCCCGTGGATGCGTATTTTCCGCAATGCGCGTAAACAGCTGGGTTAAGTTTTAGCGCACTCCCTGCAGGCCCGGTAAGCGTGAGCGCTACCGGGCTTTTTTATGCGTGTCGCAAAATTGCGACAAAGAAGGTTTGCGGCTGTCTCTAAATGGAGACATTTAACTTGTTGATTTATATATAACAGGAAAGGTTCCTGTTAGGGTGTTGCTTAATGGCGACACTTAGCCTGGAAATTATTCAACCGATAACGAACGGGCTAATTGCGTAAAATGCATATATTTCAACGTATTAATTTTTTGTTTTGCATTCTGGCATGGGTGTTGCATAATATTAACCAGTGGCTCATTCACCTTCTTATGTCAGCCCCTTCGGGACGTGCTACATAAACTTCGAATGACGCACAAAAAGGTGCCTGCCGTCCAACTACTGATCATAGCGATGCTTTATCAGGCCAGGGCGAAACGTCGAGTTAGGCACCGCCTCATTCCATGACAAAGCCGGGTTTTTACCCGGCTTTGTTGTATCTGAAGGGCAGACTCAGTTACGCTCTGCGTAAACCCCCATTAAGAGAGTAATGCGTTGAAACGCTGGCCCGTTTTTCCCCGCTCCCTGCGACAGCTCGTCATGATGGCCTTCCTGCTGATCCTGCTGCCGCTGCTAATCCTGGCCTGGCAGGCCTGGCAAAGTCTGAACGCGCTGAGTGCGCAGGCGGCATTGACCAACCGTACGACGCTCATCGACGCCCGACGCAGTGAGGCGATGACCAACGCCGCGCTGGAGATGGAGCGAAGCTACCGCCAGTATTGCGTGCTTGACGATCGGACCCTGGAAAAGGTTTATCAGAGTCAGCGTAAACGCTACAGCGAAATGCTGGACGCGCACGCGGGGGTACTGCCTGACGACAAGCTCTATCAGGCGTTACGTCAGGATTTGAACGATCTTGCTCAGCTGCAGTGCCACAATAGCGGGCCGGATGCCGCCGCCGCCGCGCGTCTTGAGGCCTTTGCCACCGCCAACACCGAGATGGTGCAGTCAACGCGCACGGTCATTTTCTCTCGCGGCCAGCAACTCCAGCAGGAGATTGCCGAGCGCGGCCAGTTTTTTGGCTGGCAGGCGCTGGTGCTATTCCTGGTGAGTCTTGGGCTGGTACTGCTCTTTACCCGCATGATCATCGGCCCGGTAAAGGGCATCCAGCGCATGATCAACCGCCTCGGGGAGGGGAAATCGCTTGGGGATACGGTCGCCTTTAAAGGCCCGCGCGAGCTGCGCTCCGTCGGCCAGCGCATTATCTGGCTGTCCGAGCGCCTGGCGTGGCTTGAATCACAGCGTCATCAGTTCCTGCGCCATATCTCTCATGAGCTTAAAACGCCGCTCGCCAGCATGCGTGAAGGGACTGAGCTGCTGGCGGACGAAGTGGCAGGGCCCCTCACTTCTGAACAGAAAGAAATTGTCGAGATCCTGGATAACAGCAGCCGCAATCTGCAAAAGCTGATTGAGCAGTTGCTGGATTACAACCGCAAGCTGGCGGATGGGGCGGTTGTACTGGAAGATGTGGAGATTGAGCCGCTGGTGGATATGGTGATCTCCGCCCATAGCTTGCCAGCAAGAGCTAAAATGATGCATACCGACGTAGAACTTAATGCGCCAGCGTGCCTGGCTGAACCCATGCTGCTGATGAGCGTTCTGGATAATCTTTACTCCAATGCGGTGCACTATGGTACTGAATCCGGTAACATTTATATCCGAAGCTATACGAATGGTTCACGGGTGTTTATTGACGTCGCAAATACCGGCACCCCGATCCCTGATGACGAAAAAACCATGATCTTCGAACCCTTTCTCCAGGGAAGTCATCAGCGGAAAGGCGCGGTGAAAGGCAGCGGTCTGGGCTTAAGCATCGCCCGGGACTGTATACGACGCATGCAGGGTGAGCTAAACATTGCCACGGACGCACGTTCCGATGTTTGCTTCCGTATCGAACTGCCCCTGAGCCGGAAAAATCAATAAAATGAATCTATGTCTGGTGAGTATGTCACACGTCTTTTTCCGCGCCATACGCGCGGTGTTTTCCCGCAACACGTTTCGCCTGGGCTTGCCCTGTTTAGTGCTGGCAGGCTGTGTTTCTCATGTGCCGCAAAGTGCGATTAGCGGTAAACAAGAAGATAAATGGCCAGATAACCAGCTGGCAGATTTTCTCTCAACCCGCTGCGACGATATCTGGAACCTGTCAGGCCACGACGTCGAAAGCAACCCGCTGTTCTGGCTGCGTGGTATAGATTGCGCCCAGCGTCTTGCGCCGGTTGAGGCTCGCTCGAAAGCGGCGATGCTGGATGACGACACCTGGCAGGACGCTTTCAAGCGCGGCATTTTACTGGCTGATGCCAAAATCACCCCCGTTGAACGCCGCGCCAACGTGACCCGACTGGACACCCTGGTGGTCAACCTGCCGGGCCAGGTGCGCCCGGTATACCAGCTCTGGCGTGATGGACAGACATTACAACTTCAGCTGTCAGAAGAGCGCTCCCGCTACAGTAAACTCCAGCAGTCCACCGACAGCGAGCTTGATACGTTGCGTCAGCAGCAGCAGCATTTGCGTACGCAACTGGATACCACGACACGTAAGCTGGAAAACCTGACCGATATCGAAAGACAGCTCTCGTCGCGTAAATATCAGCCGGGAAGTTCATCCGCTGTACCGGACAGCGATACGCCGAAACAAGAGGATGTGAAGCATGACGAGCCGTAAACCTGCCCATCTCTTACTGGTGGATGACGATCCCGGGCTGTTAAAACTGCTGGGGATGCGTCTGGTGAGTGAAGGCTACAGCGTGGTGACCGCGGAAAGCGGGGTCGAGGGGCTGAAAATTCTCGGCCGCGAGAAAATTGATCTGGTGATAAGCGACCTGCGGATGGACGAAATGGACGGCATGCAGCTGTTCGCGGAGATCCAGAAGCAGCAGCCGGGTATGCCCGTGATTATCCTGACGGCGCACGGCTCGATCCCGGATGCGGTTGCGGCGACCCAGCAGGGGGTATTCAGCTTCCTGACCAAGCCGGTGGACAAAGACGCGCTTTATAAGGCGATCGACAGCGCGCTGGAACATGCCGCTCCGGCGGGGGATGAAGCGTGGCGGGAGTCTATCGTCACCCGCAGTCCCATTATGCTGCGTTTGCTCGAGCAGGCGCGGATGGTCGCACAGTCAGACGTCAGCGTGCTGATTAACGGCCAGAGCGGAACCGGGAAAGAGATCCTGGCGCAGGCGATCCATAACGCCAGCCCGCGCAGCAAAAATGCCTTTATTGCGATCAACTGTGGCGCGCTCCCGGAACAACTGCTCGAATCTGAACTGTTTGGCCATGCCCGCGGCGCATTCACCGGCGCGGTCAGCAGCCGGGAAGGGCTATTTCAGGCGGCGGAGGGCGGCACGCTTTTCCTCGACGAGATTGGTGACATGCCCGCGCCGCTGCAGGTCAAACTGCTGCGCGTGTTGCAGGAGCGGAAAGTTCGCCCGCTGGGCAGCAACCGCGACATCGACATTAATGTGCGTATTATTTCCGCCACGCACCGGGATTTGCCGAAGGTGATGGCCCGCAACGAGTTTCGTGAAGATCTCTACTACCGTCTGAACGTGGTCAATCTGAAGATCCCCGCACTGGCCGAGCGAGCGGAAGACATTCCGCTGCTGGCGAATCATCTTTTGCGCCAGGCGGCCGATCGTCACAAACCCTTCGTGCGCGCGTTTTCCACCGATGCGATGAAGCGGCTGATGGCCGCCAGCTGGCCGGGTAACGTGCGTCAGTTGGTCAACGTGATTGAGCAGTGCGTGGCGCTGACCTCGTCACCGGTGATCAGTGACGCGCTGGTGGAGCAGGCACTGGAAGGGGAAAACACGGCGCTGCCGACCTTTGCCGAAGCGCGGAATCAGTTCGAGTTGAACTATCTGCGCAAGCTATTGCAGATCACCAAAGGCAACGTGACCCACGCGGCGCGCATGGCCGGACGCAACCGCACTGAGTTTTATAAACTGCTGTCACGCCATGAGCTGGAAGCAAACGATTTTAAAGAGTAATGCCGTATGGTACTGTGAGCAACCGATTACGAAGCAGCTTACAGGCAAGAGTTTAAGGACCCACCATGAAAAAGATTGATGCGATTATTAAACCTTTCAAACTGGATGATGTACGTGAAGCGCTGGCGGAAGTCGGCATCACCGGGATGACCGTGACGGAAGTGAAAGGTTTTGGTCGTCAGAAAGGCCACACCGAGCTTTACCGTGGCGCAGAGTACATGGTGGACTTTCTGCCGAAAGTGAAAATTGAAATCGTGGTGAGCGACGATATCGTAGACACCTGTGTGGATACCATTATCCGCACGGCGCAGACCGGCAAAATTGGCGACGGTAAAATCTTCGTCTTTGACGTGGCGCGCGTGATCCGTATCCGTACCGGCGAAGAAGACGACGCGGCGATTTAAAACGTTGCCTGGCCGGGTTTCATCCGGCGAAAAAAAGCCCCTCTTTAGAGGGGCTTTTTGCATTACAGCACCTTATGCGGCCCGAAACATTCGTAATGAATGTTGTCTTTATTTATCCCCAGCTCGACCAGCTGCTTCGCGGCATACTGCATAAACGCCACCGGCCCGCAGAGGTAGAACTGCATATCTGGCGCGCTGAATGCCCCTTCCATCTGACGTAAATTCATCAGACCTTCGCTGTCAAAGCGAGCGGCCGCGCGGTCGGCTTCCGTTGGCTGGCGATACCAGGTGTGGGCGGTAAAGCGGGGCAGGCTCGCTGCCAGGGTTTTCACTTCATCAGCAAACGCATGCACGTCACCGTTCTCGGCGGCATGGAACCAGTTTATTCGGGCAGCGTGTTTTGACGCCGCCAGCGTATCCAGCATCGCCAGCATTGGCGTTTGTCCCACCCCAGCGGAGATCAGCGTGACCGGGGTAGCCGTCTCAACGGTCATAAAGAAGTCGCCCGCCGGCGCGGCCAGGTGGACCACGTCACCCACGTTAGCGTCGTTGTGCAGCCAGCTGGATACCTGTCCGCCGTCCTCGCGCTTCACCGCAATGCGATAGCTTTTTCCGTTGGGCTTGCGGGTGAGGGAATACTGGCGGATCTCCTGGTGCGGGAAACCTTCAGGCTTGAGCCATACGCCCAGATACTGCCCTGGCTGATAATCCGCCACCGGCTGACCGTCTACCGGTTCAAATTCGAAGCTGGTGATTAAAGCGCTGCGCGGCGTTTTCTCAACGATGCGGAACGCGCGGGTGCCTTCCCAGCCGCCTTTCTTACTCGCGTTTTCGTTGTAAATCTGTGCTTCACGGTTGATAAACACATTGGCCAGCACGCCGTAGGCTTTGCCCCATGCGTCCAGAACCTCCTGACCCGGGCTGAACATCTCGTCCAGCGTTGCCAGCAGGTGAGCACCAACAATGTTGTACTGCTCGGGTTGGATCTGAAAGCTGGTATGTTTCTGCGCAATTTTTTCCACCGCAGGCAGCAGCGCCGCAAGGTTTTCAATGTTGCTGGCGTAGGCCGCAATGGCATTGAACAGGGCTTCGCGCTGATCGCCGTTACGCTGGTTGCTCATGTTGAAAATCTCTTTGAGCTCCGGGTTGTGCGTGAACATGCGATCGTAGAAATGGGCGGTCAGTTTGGGGCCGGTTTCGACCAGCAGGGGAATGGTGGCTTTAACGGTAGCGATGGTTTGAGCGTCGAGCATGAGCGCGTCCTTCTGATGTCACTTTAATGATGTATTTTAAATGCATCTTATAAAAAATACCCCTGCGTTGTAAATGGTTCTTTGCAAGATGAAAAATATGCATCACAAACCTGAAAAGAAATCCGCTGGAAATCGCGAGATCTTTATTCCTCAAACCCTTGCGTGGCGGGTAGGAAAACGTTTGCGTAAAATCGTTTGTCAAGACCTGTTATCACAGAACTAATCAGTTATACTGTTGCCCGTCGTCCAACAGGACTGCCTTTTCAGGCCAAAATTTACTTGTTAGCTGAGTCAGGAGATGCGGATGTTAAAGCGTGAAATGAACATTGCCGATTATGATGCCGAACTGTGGCAGGCTATGGAGCAGGAAAAAGTACGTCAGGAAGAGCACATCGAACTGATCGCCTCCGAAAACTACACCAGCCCGCGCGTGATGCAGGCGCAGGGTTCTCAGCTGACCAACAAATATGCTGAAGGTTACCCGGGCAAGCGCTATTACGGCGGTTGCGAGTATGTTGATATCGTAGAGCAGCTGGCTATCGACCGCGCGAAAGCACTTTTTGGCGCTGACTACGCAAACGTTCAGCCGCACTCTGGCTCTCAGGCTAACTTCGCGGTCTACACCGCGCTGCTGCAGCCGGGCGACACCGTTCTGGGTATGAACCTGGCGCAGGGCGGCCACCTGACTCACGGCTCCCCGGTTAACTTCTCCGGCAAACTGTACAACATCATCCCTTACGGTATTGATGAGTCCGGTAAAATTGACTACGAAGACATGGCTAAGCAGGCCAAAGAGCACAAGCCGAAGATGATCATCGGTGGTTTCTCTGCTTATTCCGGTATCGTTGAACTGGGCAAAAATGCGTGAAATCGCAGACAGCATCGGTGCTTACCTGTTCGTCGACATGGCGCATGTTGCGGGTCTGATTGCTGCGGGCGTTTACCCGAACCCGGTTCCACACGCTCACGTTGTGACCACCACCACCCACAAAACCCTGGCAGGTCCACGCGGTGGCCTGATCCTGGCGAAAGGCGGTGATGAAGAGCTGTACAAAAAACTGAACTCCGCTGTGTTCCCAAGCGCGCAGGGCGGCCCGCTGATGCACGTTATCGCGGCAAAAGCGGTCGCGCTGAAAGAAGCGATGGAGCCTGAGTTCAAGGTTTACCAGCAGCAGGTGGCGAAGAACGCCAAAGCGATGGTGGAAGTGTTCCTGAACCGTGGCTACAAAGTGGTATCCGGCGGTACTGAAAACCACCTGTTCCTGCTGGATCTGGTTGATAAGAACCTGACCGGTAAAGAAGCTGACGCTGCCCTGGGCCGCGCCAACATTACCGTGAA
Organism: Enterobacter sp. K16B; assembly: GCF_020216105.1. Taxonomy (NCBI): domain Bacteria; kingdom Pseudomonadati; phylum Pseudomonadota; class Gammaproteobacteria; order Enterobacterales; family Enterobacteriaceae; genus Enterobacter; species Enterobacter sp. K16B. The sequence goes on along the minus strand of NZ_JAIWJZ010000030.1, from coordinate 13,983 downwards.
CAAAAACAGCGTGCCAAACGATCCGAAGAGCCCGTTTGTGACCTCCGGTATCCGTATCGGTTCTCCGGCTGTGACTCGCCGCGGCTTCAAAGAAGCGGAAGTGAAAGAGCTGGCTGGCTGGATGTGTGACGTTCTGGACAACATCAATGACGAAGCGGTTATCGAGCGCGTCAAAGGTAAAGTGCTGGATATCTGCGCACGCTTCCCGGTATACGCATAATTCCTCTGCTTTGCAGAATTAAAAAAGGCCGCGCTTGCGGCCTTTTTTTATGGCTTAACGCCGGTCGAGGGAGATGGCGCCCGGACCCACAATCGCCAGCAATATAAAGGCTCCCGCAATACTGACGTTCTTGTAGAAATTAATCATATTCGGTACGACCGCATCACCGGTCATATCCCAGTAATGGTGGCCAATAATCGCCGTACCCAGCGTATAGAACACAAACAGCACGGCGAGAGGACGGGTGAAAAAGCCCAGCACAATCAGGATCGCGGCAGGCACTTCCATGACTACTGCAATAATGGCCGCCAGCATGGGCATCGGCGTGCCCAGCGAGGTCATGTATTGTACGGTCCCGCTAAACCCCGTCAGTTTTGGGTAACCAAAGATAATAAACAGTACGACAAGCGCGATGCGCCCAATCAGCAGCAGCAAATGACGTGACTGACCGAAATCGAGATAGCGAAGTGAGTTCATGGCAGAAATACCTCTGCAAGTGGAGTAATTTAAACGTAATACACATTTTCATTCCCTGCCATAAGCCAGACGACTGCACAAAATGTTATTTTTTCGTTAATTTATAGCAGGCTATCGACTTGCTTAATTTTTATATTCTCGCCAGACTATGGCCTCGATTTCGGGAGGGATTCATGGTCTTGCATTCCACGCGCTGGCTGGCGCTCAGCTATTTCACCTATTTCTTTAGCTACGGTATTTTTCTGCCTTTCTGGAGCGTCTGGCTCAAGGGGATCGGCCTGACGCCCGAGACCATTGGTGTCCTGCTGGGGGCCGGGCTGGTAGCGCGTTTTCTCGGTAGCCTGCTGATTGCCCCGCGCGTCAGCGATCCCTCCTTACTGATCAAGGCCGTGCGCATTCTGGCTCTGCTGACCCTGGTCTTTGTGGCCTGCTTCTGGATCAACCACCAGTTTGCGTGGCTGATGGTGGTGATGGTTGGCTTTAACCTGTTCTTCTCGCCGCTGGTGCCCCTGACGGACGCGCTGGCGAACACCTGGCAAAAGCAGATCACCATGGACTACGGTCGCGTACGCCTGTGGGGCTCCATTGCGTTTGTGATTGGCTCGGCGCTGGTGGGTAAACTGGTCAGCCTTTACGATTACCGCGCCATTCTTGCCCTGTTAAGCATCGGTATTGCCTCTATGCTGCTGGGCATGCTGCTACGACCATCGGTAATGCCTCAGGGAGAAAGTCGCCATCAGGAGAGCGCAGGCTGGCCCGCATGGCGGAGTCTGGTTGCACAAAGCTGGCGTTTTCTGGCGTGCGTCTGTCTGCTTCAGGGGGCACACGCAGCGTACTATGGGTTCAGCGCCATTTACTGGCAAGGCGCAGGATATTCGGCTTCTGCCGTTGGCTACCTGTGGTCGCTGGGGGTGGTGGCCGAAGTCGTGATTTTCGCCCTGAGCAAAAAGCTGTTCCGCCGCTTTGGCGCCCGTGACTTGCTGCTGCTTTCCGCCGTGTGCGGCGTGGCGCGCTGGGGCATTATGGGCTGGACGACCGATCTGCCGTGGCTGATTGTGGCGCAAATTCTTCACTGCGGCACCTTTACCGTCTGTCATCTGGCGGCGATGCGCTATATCGCGGCGCGCGAAGGCGGGGACGTTATTCGTCTGCAGGCGGTGTATTCGGCGGTCGCGATGGGAGGCAGTATCGCAATCATGACAGTCTTTGCGGGGTTCCTCTATCAGCACCTGGGGCACGGTGTCTTCTGGGTCATGGCGCTGGTGGCCTTACCTGCTATGATTATTCGCCCTAAAGTGGCCCCTCGCGCGCCGCTATGATTCCAGCATCGCGCGAATGTGTTCTTGCTGCTGCGCGTTCAGTGTCTCAACGGCATGAATGAGCGGCGGTGAGAACAGCGGCAGGGCAGTGGGGTAGGGGGTAATGACCAGCGCAGCTTCGCGCGGCGCCCCCTCTTTCTGAAACGCCTGCAGCGTCAGGTAGCGAATGTTGAGCGGCAGCAGCGTTAGCTCGCGAAGCTGCTGTTCAATCCGATCCTCACTGGTTTTATCGTCACCCGTCAGCAGGATCACCTGCTTTTCGTGCAGATCGGTCTCCTGCATCAGCCAGGCACCGAAAATCACCGCAACAAGGCTCATCTCTTCATCGGAAAAACGCAGCCCAAACTCCGCTTCCAGCTCAAACAGCGCTTCTTTGGTGGTGCGTAACAGGCGAGGGTAGAGACGGTGGATCTCCTCCGGCAGGCTATTGTCGATGCCAATCTCAAACAGTGAACGGTCCAGCGCCTGTGCAAGATGGATATAGAGCTGATCGGTCAGGCCTTGCTCATCGCTGAAGTTCATCCCGGTCTGCGAGCGGAAACGGGCCACCATGCGCACGATGGCCCGGCGCAAACGTTGATCCTGCTGGTGTTTATCGAGTACCGGATCGGGCGTGCGGAGCATCATAAACAACAGCGCCAGAAACAGCTGTTCATCCCCGTGTGCCCCTTGCGGGACGCGCCGTTTCCAGTGCCGCACGATCTCCTGCGCCGTGAAATACTCCCCTCTCGACTGGGTCCAGCTGCGCTGAGAATGGGAAAACTGGGGCGTATTTCCCAGCTGATGCTGAATAAGACAGTACTGCAGATAGAGCTGTAAAAACTGCACGTCGCGGCATTCAAACTGGCGCTGGAGCTTGCGCGAACAGAAGTTGATCAGCGCCCGCAGGTTCGCGTCGTCGTAAAGCGGCCGCGCAATGCCGTGCTGTTTAAGCGCGGTTTTTAATGCCGGGGTAAACTGGTGCGAGACAAACTGCGGGCAAAGCCGCAGCGCCCGGCGCAACCAGTGCAGCAGGCATAAACGCTGATTCAGGGCTGTGCCTTCAAGCCGGTAACTGCCGTCCTGGTGCGTGACGATATCCAGCCGGTGATAGCGCTGGATTTCATCACGCGTCTCGGCTATATCTTGCCGTGCCATCGCGTCGTCCACGCCGTTGGCAGCGATTATGCTCTGTGCGGTGACGGCAGCATCGGGCAGGTAAAGCATCAAAAGCACCTGGCAGCGGCGCTGCGAACTGGAAAGCACAGATGGAATTTCAAGCGTCGTCATCATCTGTCGGGTATCCAGTGTGAATGTTTGATAAGAATAGCTAAAGGATGGGCGCTGAAAAGCGCGCCGGCAGGCCTTTCACTCAGGATTGCTGGGGAACATCACAGAATTTTTGACGTGAGGAATTGATGCAAACAGTTAAACAATGCGCGATGACGTTATTTTTGGCGGCGATCGGCTTCACTGCCAGCGCACACCCTCACAGTTTTATTGGCCTTAAAACCGAGCTGGTCACCGACGGCACGCAGCTGAGCGGCCTGAAAATGCGCTGGACGATGGATGAGATCACCTCGGCTGACCTGCTCTATGATGCGGGTAACGCAAAACCCGGCGATGAGATCTGGAAAAAGCTGGCAGCGGAAGTGATGGCCAACGTGCTCGGCCAGCACTACTTCACCGAGTTCTGGCATAACGGGCAAAAGGTCAAATTTCTGAACCGTCCCACGGAATACGGTATGACGCGTGACGGGCATCAGGCGGTACTGACGTTTGTGCTTCCGCTGGCGCATCCCCAGCCGCTAGCCGGGCAAAAATATACCTTTTCGACCTTTGATCCCACCTACTACGTCGACATGAGTTACGCCAAGGAGAGCGACGTACAGCTGCCTGCCGCGCTGCAAAAAAACTGCAAACTCTCTGTTCACACCCCGAACCCCAGCGAAGAGACGCGTAACTTTGCGATTTCGCTCGACAAAGAAGATGCCCCACCTGAAGACATGGCGCTGGGCAAACAGTTCGCGCAGGAGGTGACCTTACAATGTCAGTGATTGCTTCTCCTCTTCGAAAACCACGCCGCTGGCTACATCTTTGGCCGCTGGCCCTCTTTTTGCTGTTCGCGGTGTGCGGCGCGCTGTGGCTATGGCAGGCCTGGCCGCAGGTAATGATGAAAAGCATTGTCTGGCAGCGTGAGGTTAACCAGCAGATGAGCGGGTTACTGAAAGCGGTGGCAGAAAATCCAACGAAAGCGGGCGGATCCCTGCTGGCGTTCAGTTTTCTCTATGGCGTTCTGCACGCGCTGGGGCCGGGGCATGGCAAAATCGTCATCACCACCTGGCTTGCCACCCATCCGTCGAAGCTTAAATCGAGCATCGGTCTGACGCTGGCCTCTTCGCTGCTGCAGGGAGGCGTGGCTATCGGGCTGGTGGTGGTGGTTCTTTCGCTGTTGCAGCTTCCCGCGCGCCAGCTGCACATGAGCAGTTTCTGGCTGGAGAAGGGGAGCTATGCGCTGGTGGGCGTGCTGGGGCTAATCCTCTGCTGGCGGGCGCTAAAAAGACTGCGCGCGCTGCTGAAAAAGCCGACGTTCAAATCCTTTACACCGCATCATGTTCATGATGCCCACTGCGGCTGCGGTCATCAGCATCTGCCCACGCAGGAACAGCTGCAGAGCGGCGACGACTGGCGCGCGCGGTTGATGATTGTGCTCTCGATGGGCATGCGCCCGTGTTCGGGAGCCATCATGGTGTTGCTGTTCAGTAAAGTGATTGGCGTGTTCGGCTGGGGCATGTTGTCTGCGCTGGCCATGGCGGCCGGGACGTCATTGACGATTTCGTCGCTGGCTCTGCTGGTTCACAGCTTTCGTCAGCTGGCGGTAAAACTCAGCGGCAGTAAAACGCCGGTGCTGTGGCGACAGATAGGGTGGACAACACTTGCGCTGGCGGGAGGCGTGATTCTGCTGGTGGCGGCGGTGACGATGTGGATGAGCGCCGTGCCGGTAGGAAGGGGATTGCGGCCTTTTTAAAAGGGGGCGGCCTGATGCCCTCTCCCTGTGGGAGAGGGCATTTTCGGCATTAACGCTTCAGCGCATCGCTCAGCTCATCACGCATGTTTGCCAGCATGGCTTTAACAACGCGTGGGTTACCTGCAACGATGTTGCCGGTAGACATATAGTTATGGCCGCCGGTGAAATCACAGACGATCGCGCCAGCTTCACGTGCGATCAGCTCGCCCGCTGCAAAATCCCATGGCTTCAGTGAGAGTTCGAAGTAACCGTCAACGCGGCCGGTTGCCACATAGGCCAGATCCAGCGCGGCAGAACCGGTGCGACGGAAGTCCGCGCATTCGGTGAACAGTTTGCCGAGGATATTCATATAGGTGGTCGCGTGCTGTTTCGCCTTGAACGGGAAACCGGTCGCCAGGATGGTGCCATCCAGATCGCGGGCATTACTGCAGCGCAGACGGTAGCCGTTCAGCTGTGCGCCCTGACCGCGGGTCGCGGTGAACAGTTCGTTACGCATTGGATCGTAAACAACGGCGACTTCAGTACGGCCTTTAATGCGTACGGCGATAGACACAGAGAAGTGTGGCAGGCGTTTAACGAAGTTGGTGGTGCCATCCAGTGGATCGATAACCCATTGAACATCCTGATCGGTACCTTCATGTTCACCGCTTTCTTCGGTGATGATGGTGTGCTGTGGGTAAGATTTGCGGATCGTTTCGATAATAATCGCTTCTGCGGCTTTATCGACGTTAGTCACGAAATCATTGCTGCCTTTCTGGCTGGTTTCTACGGAGTCTGGCGTTTCGTAGTGTTTGGCAATTACATTACCCGCCTTGCGCGCTGCGCGCACGGCGATGGTCAGCATCGGATGCATCGGTCTCTCTCACTGGATGTTAAAGAACAGGAAAATCGGCGCAGAGTATAGCAGCGGGATCGGATTATGTCTCCCGTTTATGATAATATGCCCGAATATTCTTCAGACACTGAATTCAGACATTAAAAATTATGCTGCAAAACATTCGAATCGTGCTGGTCGAAACATCGCACACCGGCAACATGGGCTCTGTTGCCCGCGCTATGAAAACCATGGGCTTAACCAATCTCTGGCTGGTGAACCCGCTGGTGAAACCTGACTCGCAGGCGATTGCTCTGGCGGCCGGTGCCAGCGATGTGATCGGCAATGCACAGATCGTGGACACGCTCGATGAAGCCCTGGCCGGTTGCAGCCTGGTGGTGGGGACGAGCGCGCGTTCACGTACGCTGCCGTGGCCCATGCTCGATCCGCGCGAATGCGGCCTGAAAAGTGTCTCGGAAGCGGAACAGGCGCCGGTTGCGCTGGTGTTTGGCCGCGAGCGCGTTGGCCTGACTAACGACGAACTGCAGAAATGCCACTATCACGTCGCCATTGCGGCGAACCCGGAATACAGCTCGCTGAACCTGGCGATGGCGGTGCAGGTTATCGCTTACGAAGTGCGTATGGCCTGGCTGGCGACGCAGGAGAACGCGGCAGAACCGAAGGAAGAGACGGCGTATCCGCTGGTGGACGATCTGGAGCGCTTCTATGGGCATCTGGAGCAGACCCTGCTCTCTACCGGATTTATCCGTGAAGGCCACCCGGGGCAGGTGATGAACAAACTGCGTCGTCTGTTTACCCGCGCCCGTCCGGAAAGCCAGGAGCTGAACATCCTGCGCGGCATTCTGGCGTCGATTGAGCAGAAGAATAAAGAGTAGTGCCGGTTTGTTTTCTCCCTCTCCCTGTGGGAGAGGGGCGGGGTGAGGTGAGGGCATCAGGCCGCACCCAGGTAAAACGGCACAGAAGGTTAAATACCTGACTAAAACAGTCAAGTAAATAGTTGACCATTTTAGTCAGGAATGTCAGACTTGGCCCTGCTATGCAATACCCAATTTTACTATAAAAAACCCCGGGCAGGGGCGAGTTTGAGGTTAAGTAAGACATGAGACTGACATCTAAAGGGCGTTATGCCGTAACCGCGATGCTGGACGTTGCGCTCAACTCCGAAGCGGGCCCGGTTCCGTTGGCTGATATTTCTGAACGACAAGGGATCTCCCTCTCTTATCTTGAACAGCTGTTCTCCAGACTGCGTAAAAATGGACTGGTTTCCAGCGTTCGTGGTCCGGGCGGCGGTTATCTGCTCGGTAAAGACGCGGGCAGTATTGCAGTCGGCGAAGTGATTAGCGCCGTAGACGAATCCGTTGACGCGACCCGTTGCCAGGGTAAAGGCGGCTGCCAGGGTGGCGATAAGTGCCTGACCCACGCGCTGTGGCGCGATCTGAGCGACCGTCTGACCGGCTTCCTGAACAACATCACCCTCGGTGAACTGGTGAATAACCAGGAAGTTCTGGACGTATCCGGTCGTCAGCATAGCCATGATTCCCAACGCAGCGCTCGCGCGCAGGACGCTATCGACGTCAAATTACGCGCGTAATAAAACGATAAGTATTTCAGAATCAGGCCGGGGCAAAAACATGCCCCGTGTACTCGGTCGTACATCCAGCCGGTTGCCTGATTCCTTGCATTGAAGCGATGTACGGAGTTTATAGAGCAATGAAATTACCGATTTATCTCGACTACTCCGCAACCACGCCGGTGGACCCGCGTGTTGCCGAGAAAATGATGCAGTGTCTGACCCTGGACGGAAACTTTGGTAACCCAGCTTCCCGTTCACACCGTTTTGGCTGGCATGCTGAAGAGGCGGTTGATATCGCCCGTAATCAGATTGCTGACCTGGTGGGTGCCGACCCGCGTGAGATTGTTTTCACCTCCGGTGCGACCGAATCCGACAACCTGGCGATCAAAGGTGCAGCCAACTTTTATCAGAAAAAAGGCAAGCACATCATCACCAGCAAAACCGAACACAAAGCCGTGCTGGACACCTGCCGTCAGCTCGAGCGTGAAGGGTTTGAAGTTACTTACCTGGCGCCACAGAGCAACGGCATTATTGACCTGAAAGAGCTCGAAGCGGCCATGCGTGATGACACCATTCTGGTTTCCATCATGCACGTCAACAACGAAATCGGCGTGGTACAGGACATCGCGACCATCGGTGAAATGTGCCGCGCGCGCGGTATCATCTACCACGTTGACGCGACCCAGAGCGTGGGCAAACTGCCTATCGACCTGAGCCAGCTGAAAGTGGACCTGATGTCCTTCTCCGGCCACAAAATCTATGGCCCGAAAGGCATTGGCGCACTGTACGTTCGTCGTAAGCCACGTATCCGCATCGAAGCACAGATGCACGGCGGCGGTCACGAGCGCGGCATGCGTTCCGGTACCCTGCCTGTTCACCAGATCGTGGGCATGGGCGAAGCGTACCGCATTGCGAAAGAAGAGATGGAAACCGAGATGGCGCGCCTGCGTACGCTGCGTAACCGTCTGTGGGACGGCGTGAAAGATATGGAAGAAGTGTATCTGAACGGCGATCTCGAGCAGGGCGCACCGAACATCCTCAACGTGAGCTTTAACTACGTTGAAGGCGAATCGCTGATCATGGCCCTGAAAGACCTGGCGGTTTCTTCCGGTTCTGCCTGTACGTCTGCAAGCCTGGAGCCATCCTACGTGCTGCGTGCGCTGGGTATGACTGACGAGCTGGCACACAGCTCTATCCGTTTCTCTTTAGGTCGTTTCACTACCGAAGAAGAGATTGACTACACCATCAAGCTGGTTCGCAATTCCATCGGCCGTCTGCGCGACCTTTCTCCACTGTGGGAAATGTTTAAGCAGGGCGTGGATCTGAACAGCATTGAATGGTCACATCACTAATCGGTACATAAGGAGAATTCAATCATGGCATACAGCGAAAAAGTCATCGATCATTACGAAAATCCGCGCAACGTTGGCTCTTTTGACAACAGCGATGAATCTGTCGGCAGCGGCATGGTCGGTGCACCCGCGTGTGGCGACGTGATGAAGTTGCAGATTAAAGTCAACAATGAAGGTATCATTGAAGACGCGCGCTTCAAGACCTACGGCTGCGGTTCTGCTATTGCGTCCAGCTCCCTGGTGACCGAATGGGTGAAGGGCAAGTCTCTGGACGAAGCACAGGCAATCAAGAACACGGACATTGCTGAAGAGCTCGAACTGCCGCCGGTGAAAATTCACTGTTCCATTCTGGCAGAAGACGCGATCAAAGCCGCCATTGCGGATTACAAAAGCAAACGTGAAGCAAAATAATTGAGGTTTGAGTATGTCGATTACCCTTAGCGACAGCGCTGCCGCGCGAGTAAGCTCTTTTCTGGCGAACCGTGGTAAAGGCTTTGGCCTGCGACTGGGCGTACGTACCTCCGGCTGTTCTGGTATGGCTTACGTACTGGAGTTTGTTGACGAGCCGGCGTCTGATGACACCGTGTTTGAAGACAAGGGCGTGAAGGTGGTGGTCGATGGCAAAAGCCTGCAATTCCTCAACGGCACTCAGCTGGACTTTGTAAAAGAAGGCCTGAACGAAGGGTTCAAATTCACGAACCCGAACGTCAAAGACGAGTGTGGTTGCGGCGAAAGCTTCCACGTTTAATCGCGCGTTATCCGAAACCCCACCGTGGCGTTACCCGCCACGCGTGGGGTTTGTTCTAACAGGCTACCCCTGAGATTGTTATGGATTACTTCACTCTCTTCGGACTACCCGCTCAATACCCGATTGATCTCCAGGCGCTGACTACCCGTTTTCAGGACCTGCAGCGTCAGTACCATCCGGATAAATTCGCCAGTGGTACGCAGGCGGAGCAGCTGGCTGCGGTATCGCAATCTGCGACCATCAACCAGGCCTGGCAGACGCTGCGCCATCCGCTGGCGCGTGCAGAATATCTGCTTTCGCTCCACGGGTTTGATCTCGCGAGCGAGCAGCACACCGTGCGCGACACGGCGTTTCTGATGGAGCAGCTGGAGCTTCGCGAAGAGCTTGATGAGATTGAACAGGCCAAAGACGAAGCGCGTCTGGAACGCTTTATCACGCGCGTAAAGGGTATGTTCGATACCCGCCATCAGCAGATGGTGGAGCAACTGAACAACGAGACCTGGGACGTGGCGGCAGATACTGTGCGCAAACTCCGTTTTCTCGATAAACTGCGAAGCAGTGCTGAACAACTCGAAGAAAAGCTGCTCGATTTTTAATTTCGGAAGCAATTATGGCCTTATTACAAATTAGTGAGCCTGGCTTAAGTGCCGCACCGCACCAGCGTCGTCTGGCGGTCGGTATTGACCTGGGCACCACCAATTCCCTTGTGGCGACCGTGCGTAGCGGCCAGGCGGAAACGCTGGCTGACGAGCAGGGCCGCCATCTGCTGCCTTCCGTGGTCCACTACCAGCAGCAGGGTCACGCGGTCGGCTATGACGCTCGCGCCAACGCGGCGCGCGATCCGGCCAACACCATCAGCTCGGTAAAGCGCATGATGGGCCGCTCGCTGGCCGATATTCAGACCCGTTACCCGCATCTGCCGTATCAGCTGCAGGCAAGTGAAAACGGCCTGCCAATGATTGCCACCGCGGCCGGTCTGCTGAACCCGATCCGTGTTTCTGCAGATATCCTCAAAGCGCTGGCTGCGCGCGCGACGGCGACCCTTGGCGGCGATCTGGACGGCGTGGTCATTACCGTTCCGGCCTACTTTGACGACGCACAGCGTCAGGGCACCAAAGACGCCGCGCGTCTGGCGGGCCTGCACGTGCTGCGCCTGCTGAACGAACCGACGGCGGCGGCGATTGCCTACGGCCTTGACTCCGGTCAGGAAGGGGTGATTGCGGTCTACGATCTCGGCGGCGGCACCTTTGACATCTCCATCCTGCGCTTAAGCCGCGGGGTGTTTGAAGTGCTGGCCACCGGCGGGGATTCCGCGCTGGGCGGCGATGACTTCGACCATCTGCTGGCGGATTACATCCGCGAGCAGGCGGGTATTGCCGATCGCAGCGATGCCCGCGTACAGCGTGAACTGCTGGATGCGGCCATTGACGCCAAAATCGCCCTCAGCGATGCGCAGTCAGCCAGCGTGAACGTGGCGGGCTGGCAGGGTGAAATCACCCGCGACCAGTTCAACGATCTGATCGCTCCGCTGGTTAAGCGTACCCTGCTGGCCTGTCGTCGCGCGCTGAAAGATGCCGGCGTTGAGGCTGACGAGGTGCTGGAAGTGGTCATGGTGGGCGGCTCCACCCGCGTGCCGCTGGTGCGTGAACGTGTAGGTGAGTTCTTTGGCCGCACGCCGCTGACCGCCATCGATCCGGACAAAGTGGTCGCTGTGGGCGCCGCGATTCAGGCCGATATACTGGTCGGCAACAAGCCGGACAGCGAAATGCTGCTGCTGGACGTCATCCCGCTGTCGCTGGGGCTAGAAACCATGGGCGGCCTGGTGGAGAAAGTCATTCCGCGTAACACCACCATTCCGGTGGCGCGCGCGCAGGAGTTCACCACCTTTAAGGACGGCCAGACCGCGATGTCCATCCACGTGATGCAGGGCGAGCGTGAGCTGGTACAGGACTGCCGCTCTCTGGCGCGCTTTGCGCTGCGGGGCATTCCGGCGCTGCCGGCGGGCGGGGCGCATATTCGCGTCACCTTCCAGGTGGATGCGGACGGCCTGCTGAGCGTCACGGCGATGGAGAAATCCACCGGTGTGGAATCGTCCATCCAGGTGAAGCCGTCCTACGGCCTGACCGATGGCGAAATCGCCTCCATGATTCAGGACTCAATGAGTTACGCCGAGCAGGATGTGAAGGCGCGTATGCTGGCGGAACAGAAAGTGGAAGCCGCACGCGTGCTTGAAAGCCTGAACGGCGCGCTCGCTGCCGATGCCGCGCTGTTAAGCGCCGCTGAGCGTCAGGTGATTGACGAGGCTGCCGCGCACTTAAGCGTGGTCGCCCAGGGCAATGACGCTGACGCAATAGAAGAAGCCATTAAAAACGTTGATAAACAAACCCAGGACTTTGCTGCTCGCCGCATGGACAAATCTGTCCGCGTCGCGCTGAAAGGCCAGTCCGTGGACGAGGTTTAATATGCCAAAGATTGTTATTTTGCCTCATGCGGACCTCTGTCCGGATGGCGCTGTTCTGGAAGCGAAGACCGGCGAAACCATTCTCGATGTTGCCCTGCGTGCAGGTATCGAAGTGGAACACGCCTGCGAGAAATCCTGTGCCTGCACGACGTGCCACTGCATCGTGCGTGAAGGTTTTGACTCTCTCGCCGAGAGCACCGAAGACGAAGACGACATGCTGGATAAAGCATGGGGTCTGGAGCCCGACAGCCGCTTAAGCTGCCAGGCCGCGGTGACCGATGAAGATCTGGTCGTGGAATTCCCACGCTATACCATCAACCACGCACGCGAGCACTAATATGGGACTGAAGTGGACTGACAGCCGTGAAATCGGCGAAGCGCTCTACGACGCGAACCCGGATCTCGATCCGAAGACCGTACGATTCACCGACATGCATCAGTGGATCTGCGATTTAGAGGATTTCGACGACGATCCCAACGCATCCAATGAAAAAATTCTGGAGGCGATTCTGTTAGTCTGGTTAGATGAAGCAGAATAAATAACATAACGGGCTGCCTTCAGGCGGCCCGTTTGCTAGTTGCTAATAAGGAAAAATAAAATGACCGAAGCGATGAAGATTACGCTCTCGAATCAGCCTGCCGACGCGCGCTGGGGCGAGAAAGCCACCTACAGCATCAACAACGACGGTATTACCCTGCACCTGACGGGCAACGATGATTTGGGCCTGATCCAGCGCGCCGCGCGTAAAATTGACGGCCTGGGCATTAAGCATGTCTCTCTGGCAGGCGAGGGTTGGGACACCGACCGCAGCTGGGCGTTCTGGGCTGGCTATAAAGGACCGAAAGGCACCCGCAAAATTGAGTGGGCCAACCTTGACGAAGCCGGTCAAAAAGAGCTGGAAAGCCGCCTGAACATCATCGACTGGGTGCGCGACACCATCAACGCACCGGCGGAAGAGCTGGGACCGGAACAGCTGGCGCAGCGCGCCGTTGACCTGCTGTGCGGCGTGGCCGGCGATAAAATGTCTTACCGCATCACCAAAGGTGAAGATCTGCGCGAGCAGAACTATATGGGGATCCACACCGTGGGCCGTGGTTCTGAGCGTCCTCCGGTGCTGCTGGCGCTGGACTACAACCCAACCGGCGATAAAGACGCGCCGGTCTTTGCCTGCCTGGTCGGGAAAGGTATCACCTTCGATACCGGCGGCTACAGCCTGAAGCAGAGCGCGTTCATGGACTCCATGAAGTCCGACATGGGCGGCGCGGCGACCATTACCGGCGCGCTGGCGTTTGCGATTACCCGTGGCCTGAAAAAACGCGTGAAGCTGTACCTGTGCTGCGCCGACAACATGGTGAGCGGTAACGCCTTCAAGCTGGGCGACATCATTCATTACCGCAATGGCAAAAACGTTGAGGTGATGAATACCGATGCGGAAGGCCGTCTGGTGCTGGCCGATGGCCTGATCGATGCCTCTGCCCAGAAGCCAGAGCTGATTATCGACATGGCGACCCTGACCGGGGCGGCGAAAACCGCCCTGGGTAACGACTACCATGCGCTGTTCAGCTTCGACGACAAGCTGGCTGCCCGCCTGCTGGCAAGTGCGGCGGCAGAGAACGAGCCGTTCTGGCGCCTGCCGGTGGCCGAGTTCCACCGCAGCCAGCTGCCATCTAACTTTGCCGAACTGAACAACACCGCAAGCGCGGCGTACCCGGCAGGGGCAAGCACCGCAGCCGGTTTCCTGTCCCACTTCGTTGAGAACTACCGCGAAGGCTGGCTGCACATCGACTGCTCCGCGACGTACCGTAAAGCGGCGGTTGAGCAGTGGTCCGCAGGCGCGACCGGTCTCGGCGTGCGTACCGTGGCGAACCTGCTAACGGCTGAGTAATCTTTTTTGCCGGGTGGCGCTACGCTTACGCGCGCCTTCGGAGTCATCATATTGCCCGGCGGCGCTGCGCTTGCACAGGCCTACGGTTTTGTAGGCCCGGTAAGC